>NZ_CAXTHO010000001.1:0-80853 GCF_964244015.1 uncultured Amnibacterium sp.
GGCTCGTCGAGACAGCGGAGGGGCAGCGCTTCCGGAACACCGCCGTCGCCGTCTCGGGCGACGGCGTCGTGGCGGTCTACCGGAAGACGCACCTGTACGACGCGTTCGGCGCGCACGAGAGCACCTGGGTCGAGCCCGGCGCGCTCGAGCCGCCGCAGACCTTCCTCGTCGGCGACCTGCGGGTCGGCCTGCAGACCTGCTACGACCTGCGGTTCCCGGAGGTGACCCGTGTGCTGGCGGACGCCGAGGTCGATCTCGTCCTGGTGCCGTCCGACTGGGTGCCCGGCCCCGGCAAGGTGCACCACTGGCGCACCCTGCTGACCGCTCGCGCGATCGAGAACACGGCGTTCGTGGCAGCGGCCGGCCAGATCCCGCCCGAGGGCGTGGGCACGAGCCTGATCCTCGACCCGGCCGGCACGACGCTGGCCGAGCTGGGGGAGGAGCGCGGGATCGCGATCGCGGATCTCGATCCGGCCCGTATCCGCGAGGTCCGAGCGGCCAACCCCGCGCTGCGCCTCCGCCGCTACAAGGTCCTCCCGCGGGACGCCGTGGAGGAGGTGCACGGGATCCTGAGCCGCACAGCGCCCGAGCGCTCTCTTGTCGACGAGCTGATCGCTGAGCGCCGACGGGCCGCTGCAGCAGAGTAACCGTCCGCGACGCGGATGCGATCAGCGCGGGCGGAGGGCAGCGAGGCGCTCCGAGGCCTCGTGCAGGACCGACGGGGACTTGCAGAAGGCGAAGCGGATCAGGGAGCGCATCCTCGCCGCCTGGTCGCCGCGGCAGAAGGCCGAGACCGGCACGGCGACCACGCCGGCGAGCGACGGCAGCTGCCGGCACAGGTCGGCGCCATCGGGGAAGCCGAGCGCCGCGCCGTCCGCGATCGCGAAGTAGCCCGCCGCGGGCGTCGAGACCGGCAGGCCCGCCGCCTCCAGCCCCGCGATCAGGATGTCGCGACCCGCCTGCAGCTCGGCGGCGATCCGCGCGAACACCGGGTCGGGCAGATCCAGACCCGCCGCGATCGCGGGCTGGAACGGTGCGCCGTTCACGAAGGTCAGGAACTGCTTCACCGCGAGCGCCGCGGACACCAGCTCGGCGGGGCCGGTCAGCCACCCGATCTTCCAGCCGGTGGTACTGAAGGTCTTGCCGCCGGAGGAGATCGAGATCGTGCGGTCCCAGGCGCCGGGCAGCGTCGCGACGGGCACGTGCCGCGCGCCGTCGAAGAGCAGGTGCTCGTAGACCTCGTCGGTCACGATCAGCGCGTCGTGCCGCTCGGCGGCCTCGACGACGACCCGCATCAGCGTCTCGTCCAGCACCGCGCCGGTCGGGTTGTGGGGCGTGTTCAGCAGGATGACCCGGGTGCGATCGGTGATGGCGTCGCGGAGGCGGTCGGCGTCCGGGCGCAAGTCCGGCCAGTCGACCGGCACGGTCCGGTGCACGCCGCCGGCCAGGGCGATGATCGCGCCGTACGCGTCGTAGGCGGGCTCGAGCGTCAGCACCTCGTCGCCGTCGTCGACGAACGCGAGCAGCACCGCCGCCAGCGCCTCGGTCGCGCCCGCGGTCACCAGCACCTCCGTGTCCGGATCGACCTCGAGGCCGTACCAACGCTGCTGATGCCGGCCGATCGCCTCCCGCAGCACCGCGCTGCCGCGGCCGGGCGGGTACTGGTTCAGGCCGGCGCCGATCGCCTCCTGCGCTACACGCAGCACCTCGATCGGGCCGTCGGTGTCGGGGAAGCCCTGTCCGAGGTTGATCGCGCCCGTCGCCGCGGCGAGGGCGCTCATCTCGGCGAAGATGGTCGTGCCCGGCACGCCGTCGGCGGTCAGCAGTCCTGCTCCCGCCGCAGCGCGGCGCCACGGTCCGGACCTCATCATCGAACACAACCTAGAGGTCGCACCGTCGTAGGCGACGCTCTGCGGATTCATAGCATTCGCATGGATCCGTCGCGCACCCTGTACGGGCTTTGGAAGGAGCATCATGACCGACAGCACGCCCCGCCCCGACGCCCGACCGGCGACCCCCGCCGCAGACGGTGGTCACGTCGGCGACGACGCCGTCACGACGCCGATGGCGTCGGTGCAGCAGGAGCCGGTGCAGGAGGCGTCGGCTGCGCCCGAGGGGGAGCCCGCCACCGACGGGGCGTCGTTCCGCCGGCGCGAGCGGCGCGGCATCCTGGTACCGGTCGCGGCCGCCGCGGTCATCGCGGCGCTGATCGGCGGCGGCATCGGTGCCGGCATCGCGCTCGCGGTCAACCCGCGGACCAGCGTCACCGCCGCGTCCAGCACCGGCGGCCAGGGCGTCGTCATCAACAACCCCTCCACCGCCACCGCGGTGTCGGCGGTCGCGGCGAAGGCCGCCCCTTCGGTCGTGACGATCTCGGTCACCGCGACCAACGAGTCGGGTACCGGGTCCGGCATCGTCCTGTCCTCCGACGGGTACGTGCTGACGAACAACCACGTGGTGACGCTCGACGGCGACACCGCCGGCGGCACGATCTCGGTCACGACGACGGACGGTCACATCTACGCCGCGAAGGTCGTGGGCACCGACCCCCTGAACGACCTCGCCGTCATCAAGCTCACCGGCGCGTCGGCACTGACCGCGGCGACGTTCGCGAGCTCCTCCGACCTCAACGTCGGCGACTCGGTCGTCGCGATCGGTGCACCGCTCGACCTGCCGAACACCGTGACGACCGGCATCGTCAGCGCTCTGAACCGCAGCATCGCGGTCGCATCGTCCGCCGTGCCGGACAGCTCCGGCGGGTCGGGAGACAGCGGCGGCGGCAGCGGCAGCCCGTTCAACTTCTGGGACTTCGGCGACGGCAGCGGCTCGGGCAGCACGCAGGCGCCGACCCAGACGAGCAGCATCTACCTCTCCGTGCTGCAGACCGACGCGGCGATCAACCCGGGCAACTCCGGGGGTGCGCTGCTCGACTCGCAGGGGGACGTGATCGGCGTGAACGTCGCGATCGCGGGCACCGGCTCGAGCTCGGCCTCGTCGCAGTCCGGCAGCATCGGCGTCGGCTTCGCGATCCCGTCGACGGTCGCGAAGCGCATCGCGGACGAGATCATCGCCGGGAAGACGCCGTCCCACGGGCAGCTCGGCGTGAAGTCCGTCGCGAACGAGAGCGCGACGACCGGCACCGTCGCGGGCGTGAAGGTGTCGGAGGCGACGGCGAGCGGCCCCGCCGCCGACGCCGGCATCCGGCAGGGCGACATCATCACCGCGGTCGGTACCGTCCCGGTGACCAGCTACACGGACCTCGCCGGCCAGGTGCGGGCCTATCCCGCGGGCAGCACGGTCGACGTGACCTACTACCGCAGCGGCACGGCCCACACCGTGTCGGTCACGCTGGGCCAAGCCAAGGCCTGATGGGTCCGCTCTGGGGCATCGCCGTCGTCGGGATGACGGCGGTGCTCCTCGTCGTGTTCATCCGGCGGCTGAAGCGCTCGGGGGAGGGGTCGGGCAGGCTGATCGCGACAGGGGTCGTGATCGGCCTCGCGGTCGTCGGCATCGCCCTGCTGGCGGACCGCGTCACCTGAGCCGCTCGCGGCCTCCTCGTTCTCGCGAATCAGCCGGTGACGGCCTGCGGCGGGTCCGGGAGGCGGATCTCGTCCGGGAACGTCGAGGGCGCGGGGCCGAACGCCTCCTGGGTCGACTTCACGACCCGCTTGCCCGCGATCCGGTTGCCGGCGCCGCCGACGACGGCGCCGATGCCGAACGGCACCGCGCGGAACACGACGTTCGCGCCCTGCCGGGTGGCGAACCGGCGGACGAAGCTCTTCTTGACCCGGTCGGTCAGCGCCTTCAGCACCGTGGAGGGAAGCCGCTTGGTGACCAGCTCGCCCCAGTAGGCGCTGCGCGGGCCGGCCGTGCCGCTGACCTCGCCCGCGAACTGCTGCACCAGGTTCGCGCCGGCCGGCCCGAGCATCAGCGCCATCACCATCGTGCTGGACCGCTCGGGGTCGGTCGTCGAGACCCCGTGGATCTCGGCGACGGACTGCGCGAACAGCGCGCTCGCCTCCAGGAACCCGACCGTCTCCGCGCCGCTGATCCCGATCGCGGCGATCGTGCCGACCCCCGGCACGACGGCTGCCGCGCCGGTCGCGGCACCGCCCGCGGTCACCGCGGCCACGTACCGCTGCTCGAGCACCCGGATCACCTCGTCGGGCGCGGCGGTCGGATGGCGCTTCCTGATCGACCGGATGTGGGCCAGCACCGCCGGCCGGTGCACGGAGAGCAGGCGATCGAAGCCCTGCTTCGTCCACCCGCTCGCGATGTGGTCGTCGTTCGGCTGCTCGCTCATCGCGGGCGATCATAGGAAGTCGTGCCGTGCGGTGGCCGGATGGAGCGGCGATGCTAGCGTCGGGCGGCCGATCGACCCCCTCCGAGAGACACCGTGCAGATCCCGTACTTCGCCGCGAACCAGAACCTCGTGTTCGTCCCAGCACTGCTGGTGCTGCTCGTGGCGACCGTGCTGGCGTGCCTGCCGATCATCTTCGGCCCCGGGCTCCGGAGGTCGAAGCGCCGCACGCCCCTCCTGGTCGTCGACGGCGTGGTCGTGATCGTGCTGCTCGTCGGCACGGCGCTGCTCGCGGTGACCGGGTTCCGCACGCTCGGCGACGAGCGGGCGGACCTGCAGGCGCAGATCCAGCAGCGCTACGACGTCGAGCTGAACGCGGGACAGGTGGGCGAGCTCGTCGACGGCGGCAGGCCGCTCGTGCCGCTGCCCGCGCAGGCCGCGGCCGCGGGACTCGACCCGACGAAGGACCAGGCGCTGCGGCTCGTCCCGGAGACGACCGACACCTACGTGCTCACCATCGGCGGGAAGCCGTGGCCCGCGAGCTGACCGGCGTCGCTCAGGCGTAGTCGCTCGAGTACCGTTCGAAGGCCTCGTCGATCGGGCCGTCGTACTGCAGCTTGCCGCTGTCGAGGTACAGCCCACGGGTGCAGAACCGCTGCAGGTCGCCGTCGCTGTGCGAGACGAAGAACAGGGTCCTGCCCTCGGCGAGCATCTCCTCGATGCGGGCGTAGCACTTGCGCCGGAACGTGCGGTCACCGACCGCGAGCACCTCGTCCACGAGCAGGATCGGCTCGTCCAGCCGCGAGACGACCGCGAACGCGACGCGGACCCGCATCCCGCTCGACAGGTGCTTGTAGGGGGTGTCGACGAAGTCCTTCACCTCCGCGAACGCGATGATGTCGTCGAACTCGTCGTCCACCTGGGCCTTCGACACCCCGTGCAGACCGGCGGCGAGGTACACGTTGTCGCGCACCGACAGGTCGTCCACGAACCCGCCGGTGATCTCGATCAGCGGCGCGACGCCCTTACGGACCTCGACGGAGCCCTCGTCGGGGATCAGCACCTCGGCGACGATCTTCAGCAGGGTCGACTTGCCCTGCCCGTTGCGCCCGACGACGCCGATGGACTCGCCGGCCTGCACGTCGAACGTCACGTTCCGGAACGCCCAGAACTGGTCCGGGACGCGGCGGCGCTCGGCGGCGGAGAAGCGGTCCTTGAGCGAGAGCTTGCGGCCCTTGTCCCTCGCGAAGCGGATCCCGATGTCGTCGACGGAGATGACCGGCAGCGCCATCAGATCTCCTTCAGCACGCGGGGGATGGCGCGGCGGAACACGACGGAGCCGATCGTGAAGAAGATCACGGACACGACCGTGCCCTCGACGACGTAGACCCAGTCGACGATGTCGGGGAAGAAGCAGCCCCGGTAGAGGTCGAGGATCCCGGCGATCGGGTTCAGGCCGTAGAGGAAGTGCAGGACCGGGTTGCCGATGTTCAGGTGGTACAGCACCGGGGCGCCGTAGAACAGCAGGCGGACACCGAGCTTCACGACCCGCTCGAGGTCGCGGTAGATGACCGCGAGCGGCGCGATGATGAAGTTGCAGCCGATGGTGAGCAGGATCTGCAGCGCGATCGCGAGGGGCAGGTAGATCACCGTCAGCGGGCTCGGGGCCGTCAGGTTGATCAGTGCGAAGAACACGATGATCGTGAGGCTGATCAGGAACTCGATGCCCTTGGAGGCGATCTGCCGCAGCACCCAGATGCTGCGGGGGATCTTCACCGAACGGATCAGCTTCCCCTCCTGCCGGAACGCCTTCGTGGCGTCCGTCAGGTTGCCGTTGAACCAGGTCCAGGGCAGCACGGCGCTCAGCAGGAAGAGGATGTACGGATCCTCTTCGACGCCGCCGCGCTGGAAGATCAGCCCGAACACGACGTAGTAGATCAGCCCCATCAGCAGGGGGTCGAGGATCGACCACACGTAGCCGAGCGCGCTCGTGGTGTAGCGGACCTTCAGGTCGCGGGTCGTCAGCAGCCACAGCGCCTGGCGGTAGCGGAACCAGTACGTCGTGCGCTTCGCCGGATGGGCGGCGCGTGGCGCGGAGACGGCGGTGGTCACAGAGACGGTCCTCGAGGCGGCGGATCGGGGTGGGGCGGGCGGCCGCCGCGCCGGACGTTCATGCTAATCGACGTGCCGAACGGTGCACGATGCCACGCGGCCGGTACCGCCACTGCGGGGACTCGGTCGATACAGTCGTCAGCGTGACGGCGCCGAAGCTTCCCCTGACCCAATCGGAGGCGGAGGCGGGGCCGGAGGCGCGAACCGCGACCGTCGACCCGGTCGCGCCGGCTCCCGTCCCCGATGGGGAGGACGGTCCGGAGACCGTCCTCGATCTGCAGGGCCTCACGAAACGATTCGGCGACACGACCGCCGTCGACGGGATCGACCTGGCGGTGCGGGCCGGATCGTTCTACGGCATCGTCGGGCCGAACGGCGCGGGCAAGACGACGACGCTGTCGATGGTCACCGGGCTGCTGCGTCCCGACGGCGGTCGGGTGCTGGTGCACGGCATCGACGTGTGGGCGGAGCCGGACCGCGCGAAGCGCGCGATCGGCGTGCTGCCCGACGCGCTGCGGCTGTTCGACCGGCTCTCCGGCGCGCAGCTCCTGCACTACTCGGGCGTGCTCCGCGGGTTGGACGCGGCCACCGTGCGCCAGCGCACCGCGGATCTCGTCGCGGCGTTCGGCCTGGAGGACGCGACCGGTCGTCTCGTCGCCGACTACTCGGCGGGCATGACGAAGAAGATCGCGCTCGCCGCGGCGATGATCCACTCGCCGCGGCTCCTGGTGCTCGACGAGCCGTTCGAGTCCGTCGACCCGGTATCGGCGGCGAACATCGTCGAGATCCTGCAGCGCTACGTGGCCGCGGGCGGCACGGTCGTGCTGTCCAGCCACGGCATGGACCTGATCCAGCGGGTCTGCGACCACGTCGCCGTGATCGTCGGCGGCAGGGTGCTGGCGGCGGGCACCACCGACGAGGTCCGCGGCCGCGAGTCGCTGGAGGAGCGCTTCGTCTCGCTCGCCGGCGGCCGTCGTGCCGCGGCCGGCATGGAGTGGCTGCACTCCTTCGCCGAGTGACGGCCGCCGGATGCTCCCCGTGACCGCGGTGCTCGTGCGGCTGAAGCTGCGCCTGCTGGTGAACCAGTTCCGGCGCAGCCCCTGGCAGGTGGTCGGGCTCGTGCTCGCCCTGCTCTACGGCACGGGCATCACGGTCGCGCTCGTCGCGATGCTGGTGGCGCTCCGGTTCGCCCCCCTCCAGCTCGCCACCTCGGTCACGGTCGGGTTCGGCTCGGTCGCCGTGCTCGCGTTCCTCGTCGTGCCGGTGTTCGTCGGCATCGACGACACCCTGGATCCGCGCCGGTTCGCGCTGCTCGGCGTCGAGCGCACGCGGCTCGCGGTCGGCCTCGCGATCGCGGCGATCGTCGGGGTCCCGGGGTTCGCGCTGCTGCTCGTCGCGTTCGCCGCCGTCGCGACCTGGTCCCGTACGCCGGGGGCCGCGCTGGTCGCCCTGATCTGCGCGCCGTGCATCGTGCTCACCTGCGTGCTGCTGTCCAGGATCGGTGCCGCGACCGCCGGGCTGCTGCTCTCGACGCGGCGCGCCAGGGAGGCCGTCGCGGCAGTGCTCGTGATCGGCATCACCCTCCTGGCACCGCTCATCGTGCTGCTGACCAACGTCGACCTCGGGCGCCGGGCGCTGGAGGGGATCGGCGACGTCATCGCCGTCCTCGGCTGGACGCCGCTCGGTGCCGCGTGGGCCGCGCCGGCGAGCCTCGCGGCCGGGCGGGCCGCCGGGATCGCGCAGCTCGCGATCGCGGTCGCCACGGTCGTGGTGCTCGGGGCCGTGTGGCGGGCCGTCGTCGGCACGGCGCTCGTCTCGACCGGCCGGCGGGCGAAGCCGCAGACGCTCGCCGGGATCGGCTGGTTCGGGCGGCTGCCCGCCACACCGCGCGGTGCGATCGCGGCCCGCGCCGCCTCCTACTGGGCGCGCGACGTGCGCTACCGCGTCAGCGTGATCAGCATCCCGGTCACACCGATCGTCCTCGTCCTGGTGCTGGGCCTGGCCGGCGTCCCCGGCTCGCTGCTCGCGCTGATCCCGGTGCCGATCGTGGCGCTGTTCATCGGGTGGGCGAGCCACAACGACATCGCGTACGACCACACGGCGATCTGGCTGCACGTCGCGGCCGGCGTGCGGGGGATCGACGACCGCATCGGCCGCCTCGCGCCGGTGCTCGTCGCCGGGCTGCCGCTCCTGATCGCGGGGTCTTTCGTGAGCGCCGCGATCGCCGGCCGACCCGTGCTGGCGGCCGCGTTGATCGGCGTCTCGGTCTGCCTCCTGCTCGCCGGGATGGGCATCGGCGGCGTCAGCTCCGCGCTGATGCCGTACCCGGTGCCGCGGCCCGGGTCGTCGCCGTTCCAGCAGCCGAACTCCACCGGCGGGCTCGCCGCGCTCGTGCAGTCGCTGCTGTTCCTGCTGCAGCTGATCGTCACCGCGCCGGCGATCGTGCTGGCCGTGCTCGCCTACCAGGGGTCGTCGAGCTGGGCGTGGGCGGCGCTCGGAGCCGGTGCGGGGATCGGGCTCGTCGTGTTCTGGTGGGGGACCGTCGCCGGAGGTCGCGTGTTCGAACGACGCGGGCCCGAGCTGCTCGCGGCGGCGCTGCGCGCCTGATCCTGGCGGACCGCGCCCCCATCGCCTGTTCGGCGCCTTACCCTTGTGCGCATGGCGCGCGACTCCGTGACGGATCCCGGTGGTGGCACCTCCACCCTCGACCGCGAGCTCGAAGAGCTGCTGAACGGCGAGGTCACCGAGGACGGCGACCACGACCGCTTCTCGCACTACGTGCAGAAGGAGAAGATCGTCGAGTCGGCCGTCACCGGCAAGCCGGTGCGGGCGCTCTGCGGCAAGGTGTGGGTGCCGGGCCGCGATCCCGAGAAGTTCCCGATCTGCCCCGACTGCAAGAAGATCTACGACCGCCTCCGCTAGTAGATTTCACCTTTACGGAGTTTTGGCGGGGCGAAGCCAGCCAAAACTCCGTAAAGATGAAATCAGCTCAGACCAGGACGGTCGGGATGGCCGGGTCGCCGCCCGAGAGACGCCTCGCGTCGGCAGGCAGCTCCGCGATCACGTGGGCATGGTGCGCCCGCGCAGCGCGCGCCCCCTCCGCGCCGAGGTACTCGGCCCACGGGATCCCGCCGACCACGAGCGGCACGACCAGATCGCGGGCGTCGGCCACGTGCGGCTGCTCGTCGGTCACGACGATGCGCTCCTCCACCGCGACGCCCTCCTCCAGACGACGGAACGCCCACTTCCTGCCGCCGTTCCCGGCCTTCTCCGCTGACTTCTTCGCGACGGCGCGCATCGTGCCGTCCTCGTCGGCCCGCTCCACGAGCTTGTAGACGAAGCCGGCGGTCGGATAGCCGGAGCCCCCGACGAGCCGGGTGCCCGCGCCGAAGGAGTCGACGGGGGAGGCGGCGAGCCCGGCGATCGCGTACTCGTCGAGGTCGTTCGTCACGGTGATCGTGGTGCTGGTCGCGCCGAGTGCGTCCAGACGGTCCCGCACCGCCTGCACGACGACCGGCAGGTCCCCGGAGTCGATCCGCACCGCGCCCAGCTCGGATCCCGCGATGCGGACCGCCGTCTCGACGGCGGCCATGACGTCGTAGGTGTCGATCAGCAGCGTCGTGCCCGTGCCCATCGCGTCGATCTGCGCGCGGAAGGCGCCCTCCTCGGTGTCGTGCAGCAGGGTGAACGCGTGCGCGGCGGTCCCCATCGTGGGCACGCCCCAGCGCCGGCCCGCCTCCAGATTCGAGGTCGCGCCGAACCCGGCGATCCACGCAGCCCGCGCGGCCGAGACCGCGGCGTGCTCCTGGGTCCGCCGCGAGCCCATCTCCGCGATCGGTCGTCCGTTCGCTGCTGACACCATCCGCGCCGCGGCCGTCGCGATCGCGCTGTCGGCGTTCAGGATGCTGAGGATCAGCGTCTCGAGGATCACCGCCTCCGCGAACGTGCCCTCGACGGTGAGCACGGGGGAGGTGGGGAAGTAGACGTCGCCCTCCCGGTAGCCGCTGATCGAGCCGCCGAAGCGGTAGTCGGCCAGCCAGTCGATCGTGGTCGGCGACACGACGCGCTCCGCCGCCAGCCACTCGAGCTCGTCCGCGCCGAAGCGGAAGCGCTCGACCGCCTCCAACACGCGTCCGGTCCCGGCGAGCACCCCGTAGCGGCGGCCACCCGAGAGCCGGCGCGAGAACACCTCGAACACGCTCGGCCTCTGCGCGGTGCCGTCGCGGAGCGCCGCGTCCAGCATCGTGAGCTCGTACCGGTCGGTCAGCAGGGCCGTGCTCGTCACCGCAGCAGCCTAGGGACCGCCGCCGAACTCTCCGTTTTGTAGGAAGGTCCTTCCTACAAACGGAGAGTCCCCCTCCTTCTGGGGCCTGCAGCGGACGGAGGCGGGTCCGTAGGGTGATCGGACGCCCGGTCACCCAGCCGAGCCCCCGCGCGGTCACCCAGCCGACGCGGTTCCCCTCCCGCCCGGAAGGTCCCCCTCCGATGGTCCGCACCCAGGACGTCGTTCTCCTCGTCGCGCAGTCGCGCGACCTGCTCCCGTTCGATCTGCTGCCCGCCGGCGTCGTCGCCGTCGTGCTCGTCGCCTTCGCGGTCGCGCTCATCGCCGTCTCGGTCCGCCGCCGCGACGCCGACTGAGGCGCACCGCCGGGGGCACGTAAGCTCTCCGGCCGTGACGGACGCGCCGATCGGGGTCTTCGATTCCGGGGTCGGCGGACTGACCGTCGCCCGCGCGATCATCGATCAGCTGCCGAACGAGTCGGTGCTCTACGTCGGGGACACCGCGCATTCCCCGTACGGGCCGAAGCCGCTCGCGGAGGTGCGTCAGTACGCCCTCGCAGTGATGGACGACCTGGTCGCGCAGGGTGTCAAGCTGCTCGTGATCGCCTGCAACACGGCCTCCGCGGCGATGTTCCGCGACGCCCGCGAGCGGTTCACCCTCGGCGCCGGCATCCCCGTCGTCGAGGTCGTGCTGCCCGCCGTCCGCGCGGCCAGTCGCCGCACCCGCACGAAGCGGATCGGCGTCATCGGCACCGAAGGCACCGTTCGCTCGCACGCCTACGTGGACGCCTTCGTGGCCGACCCCGGCATCACCGTCGTGCAGGCGGCCTGCCCCCGATTCGTCGAGTTCGTCGAGGCCGGCGTCACCACCGGACCCGAGTTGATCGCGGCTGCGGAGGAGTACCTGGCACCGCTCAGGGCCGCGGACATCGACACCCTGCTGCTCGGGTGCACCCACTACCCGCTGCTGTCCGCCGCGATCCGCTGGGTGATGGGCCCCGGTGTCTCGCTCGTCTCCTCGGCCGACGAGACCGCCGCCGACGTCTACCGGCAGCTCGTCGAGCACGGACTGCTGCGGACCGCGACCACGCCGCCGACCTACCGCTTCGAGGCGACTGGGACCAGCGAGGACGCGTTCCTGCGCCTCGCCCGCCGCTTCCTCGGCCCCGAGGTCGCGACCGTCGACCTCGTGCAGACCGGGACCATCCCCATTCCGATCACTGCGCTTCCGACAACTGGAGACCCGAGATGACCGAACGACGCGACGGCCGCGCCACCGACGACCTCCGACCCGTGACCATCGAGCGCGGCTGGAGCACGCAGGCGGAGGGCAGCGCCCTGATCTCGTTCGGGAACACCCGCGTGCTGTGCACCGCCTCCTTCACGAACGGCGTGCCGCGGTGGCTGCAGGGCAAGGGTCGCGGCTGGGTCACCGCGGAGTACGCGATGCTCCCGCGCTCCACGAACGACCGGATGGACCGCGAGAGCGTGAAGGGGAAGATCGGCGGACGCACGCACGAGATCTCCCGCCTGATCGGCCGGTCCCTGCGCGCGGTCGTCGACACGAAGGCGCTGGGCGAGAACACCCTCGTACTCGACTGCGACGTGCTGCAGGCGGACGGCGGCACGCGGACCGCCGCGATCACCGGCGCCTACGTCGCGATGCACGATGCGATCGAGTGGGGGAGGCAGAAGCGGTTCATCGGCCAGAAGGCCGTGCCGCTGCTCGACTCCGTCGCCGCGGTCTCGGTCGGCATCATCGACGGCGAGCCCATGCTCGATCTGGCATATACCGAGGACGTGCGTGCCGAGACCGACATGAACGTCGTCGCGACCGGGCGCGGCCTGTTCGTGGAGGTGCAGGGCACCGCGGAGGGGGCCCCGTTCGACCGCCGCGAGCTGGACCGGCTCCTCGACCTGGCCCTGGCCGGAACCGAGCAGCTGACCGCGCTGCAGCGCGCCGCCCTGGAGGTGACGGCGTGACGGTTCGGCCGGCCCGCATCGTGCTGGGCACCGGCAACGCGCACAAGGTCGCCGAGCTGACCGCGATCCTCGGCCCGCTGCTGCCCGGTGTCGACCTCCTCCGATCCGAGGGGCCCTCCCCGGTCGAGGACGGGGACACGTTCGAGGCGAACGCGCTGATCAAGGCGCGGGCGGCGCACCGGATCTCCGGCCTGCCGGCGATCGCCGACGACTCCGGCGTGGTCGTCGACGGGCTCGGCGGCGAGCCGGGCATCCACTCGGCGCGGTACGCGGGCACGGGATCGGACGAGGACAACCGGAACCTGGTCCTGGAGCGCCTCGGCGATTCGGCAGACCGTTCGGCGCGCTTCGTCTGCGCCGCGGTCTACGTCGACGACGCCGTCGAGATCGTGCGGACCGCCGTCTGGGAGGGCGCGATCCTCAGCACCTCCCGCGGCAGCGGCGGCTTCGGGTACGACCCGATCTTCGTACCGGATGGCGGAGACGGCCGCAGCGCGGGGGAGCTGACCGCCGACGAGAAGAACGCGATCAGCCACCGCGGTCTCGCGTTCCGTGCGCTCGCCGAGTCGCTCGACGCCCGCTGACCGGTCAGTCGCGCGAGAGCGCCTCGCCCGCGGCCGCACGCTTCGCCTCGCGGTGGTTCTTCAGCACGTGGTAGAGCGTCGGCACGAGGGTGACGACGACGGCTCCGAGCAGGATGAACTCGATGTACGTCTCGACGAACATGCGGACCGGCGGGATGAACCCGATCAGGTACCCGACGAACGTGATGCCGAAGCCCCAGCCGAGGGCGCCGATCGCGTTGTACAGGCTGTATCGCCGGTAGTCCATCTTCCCGACGCCTGCCGCGATCGGGGCGAGCGTCCTGACGATGGGCACGAACCGGGCGAGGATCACGGCGAGGGGCCCGTACTTGTCGAAGAACCGGTTCGTCCGCACGACCTGCGTCTTGCTGAAGAAACCGGACTCCCGGCGTTCGAAGACGCGTGGGCCGGTCTTCTTGCCGATGTAGTACCCGAGCTCACCGCCGAGGAACGCGGAGATCGCGATCGCCGGCGCCGCGATCCAGATGCTGATCCCGAGGCCCTCCTCCGCGCTGATGCCCGTGATGAGCAGCAGCGTGTCGCCGGGGAACACGAATCCGACGAGCAGGCCCGTCTCGGCGAAGATCACGGCGCACACGATGAGCAGGCCGACGGGTCCCGCCGACTTGAGGCTGTCCGGGTCCAGGAACGGGAAGAGGGCGCTGACGGTCGTCATCATCCGTGTCCCTCCGCCACCGTCCCGGCAGTGCGGGAAGAGGGACTCGAACCCTCACGCCGAAGCACAGGAACCTAAATCCTGCGTGTCTGCCAATTCCACCACTCCCGCCGGCAGCGCGCCCACTCTATCTGTCGGGCGCGACCGTGCGGGGACCTCGGGCCACAGGGACAGCGACGGCGACCGTCGCTTGGTAGTCGTCACCGACGTGCGGTCGGTCGACCTACCGCGCGGCGGTCGGGACACCGCGCCACGCCCTCGGGAACGGCGCCTGTGGAGAACCGGCGACCTCGTCGGCGCCGGATCGGCACACTGAGGTCATGACCGATCCGGTGCGGGTGATCGCGGATTCCGTGCGATCGCGAGCGAGACGCGGGACCCTCGGCCCGAGCCCCGGCTCCGCGGTGCAGGAGGAGCTGCGCTCGTACGCCGAGCACGCGTTCGCCTCCGACGCGCCGCTCATCGCGGACGAGCGCCGGGCGGAGCGGCAGATCGTCGCCGATCTGACCGGATTCGGCCAGCTGCAGCCGCTGCTCGACGACCCGACGATCGAGGAGATCTGGGTCAACGCCCCGACCCGCGTGTTCGTGGCGCGCGGCGGCATCAGCGAGCTCACGCCGATCGTGCTGGGGGAGCAGGAGGTGCGCGACCTCGTCGAGCGGATGCTCGTGTCGAGCGGCCGCAGAGTCGATCTCGCGTCGCCGTTCGTCGACGCCTCCCTGCCAGACGGCTCCCGCCTGCACGTCGTCGTGCCCGACGTCACGCGGCGGCACTGGTCGGTGAACATCCGGAAGTTCTCCGACCGCGTGACCACCCTCGACGCGCTCGTCGGTCTCGGCTCCGTCCCTCCTGCCGCCGCCGCCTTCCTCACCGCGGCGATGCTCGCGGGGCTGAACGTGCTCGTCTCCGGCGCCACGCAGGCGGGCAAGTCCACCTGGTGCGAGTGGCGCACCTACGGGGTGGAGGTGACCGGACATGCGTGGAGAGAGGCAACACGGGTCTGCGGAGCAGGTCCTGGCGTACGTACGGATTTCAGAGGACCGCGCCGACGAGGCCGCTGGGGTCGGGCGGCAACGCGAAGATTGCGTGGCGTTATGTGCCCGACTAGGGCTCGATGTCCCCGAGGTCTTCATGGACAACGATATTTCGGCATTCTTGAATAAGAGCCGGCCGGGATATGACGCCCTGATATCCAGAGTTCGCCTTGCGCCTACTCGTCTCGTGGTTTGGCATGTCGATCGTCTTTATCGGCGGCCGCGTGAACTTGAAGATCTAATCGATCTTGTGGAAGCGAATCCGATCACCATTGAAGCGGTAATGGGTGGAGGGTTTGACCTCAATACCCATGAGGGCCGTCTCATGGCTCGACAACTCGTGGCTATTGCGTCGTATGAGTCCGGCCACAAAGCGGATCGTATTCGACGTGCCAACCGCCAGAAAGCGGAGAGAGGTGACTGGCACGGTGGGCCGCGATTTGGATACGGATTAAACGGGGCCTTAGTTCCGCGTGAGGCTGCAATTGTTCGAGAAATGGCGAATCGGTGTCTTGCGGGACAGTCATTAAGGTCCATAGCGCAGTGGCTAAACGATGAGTCGGGTGCGGTTCCGACTCATGCTGCTCAGGGGACGTTAGGCGTGTGGCACGCTACGACGGTCAAGTCAATTTTGACGTCGGCAAGGATCTCCGGTCAGCGTGCCTATGAACCGGGTAGTCATAATGGGGATTCTCCGACTGGGCGGAAAATTCTGGGGCCGGGAAACTGGCCAGCTATAATTACTCCGGATGAAACCGCGCGACTTCGCGTGATTATTGGCTCGCCTGACAGGCGTGCATCCGCTTCGTCTATCAGGCTTCTCTCATCTATTGCAACCTGCGGACTGTGTGGTGCTGGGTTGATGTCGGGGTGCAATCGCGGTGCTGCCCTAGCTCAGAAACGGCGGCGCTACTTGTGCAAGAAAGAAGCGGGTCGGCCTGATCGTGGAGGCTTGTCGATTGTCGCTGAACCGCTCGAGGATCTCATATCTGAAGCAATTATATTGCGCTTGGCGCACACTCGGATGCCGAAAGCCCAAGGTGGGACTGGGCAGTCAGAACTCTCGGCTGCCCTTGAGCGTGTTGCGGAAACTCGAGCTCGACTTGAGGATTTGTCGAGCGACTATGTCCGCGGCTTGCTCACACGGAGTGAGTTTAGTTCCGCGCGGATGGCGGCGCAGGGAGAGATTGTGAAGTCAGAGGCGGTGATCGCAAGACAGTCTAGATCGACGGTGTTTAGCGGGATTCCAATCGGAAGCGAAAGTGGCATGAGAGCGGCCTGGGATCGATGGAATATACCGCAACGCCGGGCAATTCTCGCCGCAATAGTCGACACACTGATTGTCTTGCCGCGCAGGGATAGCGGTCCTATCTTCCGGCCCGATCGAGTCGAGTTGAGGTTCAAGGTTTAGTGCTGGATCGTGCAATCGCGGCGATCTTGCGAATTGCGAGCGCGTCTTCGACGCCGAGCGGCACCCCGGAAATTAGGCAGACGCGTTTCGTCCAAGCGGCAATGTCGAGATCCTTCGGGAGAGTTGAGGGTGGCGTTGTGTCGCGGATCGTGCTTGCCTGGCTTGAAATGATCGCCTCCGATGTGCGCATCTAGTTGTGGTTGGGAGGTGCGCACATGGGGACAGAAGCGGTAACCACGGACGCGTGTCGTACCTGACAGTCCACGCCCTCAATTGTGTTACTTCGATAGCGGATGAGGATCCGCTCCCAACAACGTGCGCGGGTGTTCCATACGACGGGACGGTCCGTGAAAGACGCTCAATTGTGAAGAGTTGGTTATCTAGTCCAGGCGTGCCGAGAGTGCACCGAGTTACATGTTGGCGATAGCACTTGTGCGAGATGCGACCCGCTCAGAGAGACGGCGCCTCAGCATCCGGGTCGGAGTCAGTCGACGTGATTCCGCAGTCACAGAGCCAGTAGAGGTCCGTGGGGTCACCTACGAGTTCGCGCTTGCGAAGGCAAGTTGGGCATGTAGGTGCTGAGTCGTCGAGCGCTTGGCTAAAGTTGTCGCTCATACCCTCATTTTGCTCTGTGCGTGATGCGTTCGCGTCCTGGTCGACTGAACGGTGCGTCATCGGCTGATTCACGCGACAGCACATAGGGCGTAAGACGCTAGCGATGGAGCGTGTCTCGTCTCGAGTGCTCGCGATGCTCCGGTCGGAGGTCGCTGGAGGACGCGCTCGGTGCGGCGGCGCCGTCGCGGAGGCCGAACGAAGGCTGGTGTGCTCGAATTGTCTCGACTGACAGTGGGGGGCGGGTGTCTCGCGATCGGTCGTGATGTTGCGCGAGTCGTGCTTCGACATGTCGCAGCCGAGCTTCCGCGTCTGTGAGAGTCATCGCGTGTCGGAAAGGACGTCCCAGGCGACCCTCCGCGTCGAGCTGCATGTCCTGCGCTTGGGTCATCTCCACGCGGGCCTGCGCTACCAGCGCCTCAAGTCCGGTCACGCGGTTCTCGAGGCGTTGGACGAGGCCGAAGGCGCTCTCTAGGAACACCTCTCGAGTGACCAGAATGCTCGTCCTCGGGAGGTCTTCGAGGGAAAAGCGCATCTCGAGCGTCCCCATGCTTGGTCGGGTCGCAAGGTGGATGTCGAAACCAGAGATCTTCCCGAGGGTGCCCCAGTCGCGCCTGGTGGAGCGGGGTGCCCAGCGCAGTCTGACGTCGGCGGCCCACATGGCGAATGCTTGCGCGGCTCGGCCGCGGGACGTGAATTGCTCGCCTCGGATGTCCATCGTGAACCGGTCGCCGGAGAGGTCCCTGACGCGCGGAAGCACTGCGGCGAGCGAAGCGGCGTCGGAGTTCGCTCGGGCGATGGTGTCTGCTGCGCCGTCGCGCGTGTGAATGAGCATGTGCTCATTGCGGGAGTGCGCCCGTTCGAGTCGGCGGAGGCGAGCGACCTCGGCTTGCAGGGTCGAGTGTTCCAAGAGCAGGGGGTTGCCGGAGGAGATCGCTTTGGCCTCCGCGGCGGAGAGCGCTGCGGTGTCGATCTCGTCGATCTCGCGGGTGTCGAGGCTGCCGTGCATGACTTGGGCGATGAAGGTCGCTTTCCGTTCGACGCCTTGCCACATGTAGGAGTCGAATGAGCGTTCGGTGACGAAGCGGACGATTGCCACTTCGCTGTTCTGGTTGCCCTGTCGCAGGATCCGGCCCTCGCGTTGTGCGATGTCGGATGGTCGCCAGGGGCAGTCGAGGTGGTACAGCGCGACGGCCCGGGCTTGGACGTTGGTGCCGACGCCCATCTTCTCGGTGGAGCCGATGAGGACGGCGATGTGTCCGGTGCGGGCTGCGGCGAAGAGGCGGGCTTTGTCGGCGTCGTTCTTCGCTTCGTGCATGTATCGGATCGTGTCCGGTGGCATGCCCACGACGACGTCTTCGAACAGCTGGCGGCTCTATTCGCTGATGGTCTTATCGCCCCGGGTTGAGCAAATCCGGGGCGAAGCGGTCGATTTGCTCAGGCATCCATCGCCACGGCGCATATTCGACAGGACGGCTGTAGCAAGGACTGTGCCGCAACCGTCGATTAGCTTTCGATCGGAGTATTCCCCATCTGGGACAGGGGCTCGTCGTCGATCTCCCGTCTACATCAGGTGTGACTTTTTTTCTGTCTGATTCGAGACCGAAGGTCCTGGCGTCATGCCGTCGTATCTGGTGGATCGATCCGCTGGGCCGCTGCGGTGAACAGGGCGGTGACAATCAGCAGTGCGAACAGCGCAATCGGATTGGCGGATGGGTTGAGCGGATGGGGGAGGAGCGCCCACGCGGAATACGGGATGGTATAGCTCCAGAGCGCGAACGCGATCACCGCCAAGATCGTCTTGCGAGCAATCCGTAGGACGCGCGATGACGTGTCGCCTGTCGTGTCGAGAAGAACGGCCGCGATGGTGAGCGCGACGGTTGCTGCAAGCGAGATGAGCCAAGCCGGCATGCTCACGACCGCCGCGCTGGAACCGGTGGCATCGTGTGGCTGCAGTGCGGTCACAAGCCCGGCGTAGCCCGCGAGGATCTCGGTTGGGAGCCATCTGGTGAGCGCGCCGAGCACGTTGAGCGTCTGTTCGCCGAGTGAGGCCGTGGTCTCGCTCGTGCCTGGCGTTCCGGAAACGCTGATTCCGGCGCTGCGGAGCCTGCCGGCCGTCTCCTGAGTTGTGTCGGATGCCGTGAGCGCATCGATGGTCTGCGGTCCCACCGTCGCTTTCCACGCGGCCGCGCGTCCGGTCGCGATGGCGAGCACACTCATCGTTAGACGCCCTGAACGGATCGATTGCCGGGGACTTCCCGTATGGGTTGGGCGATCTTGACGCCACTGAGCCGCCTACACATCGGAAAGCGGGGTTCCTACTGCGAGAGAGGTCAAGGTCGCGATCGACGGCGTGAAGCTGAACAGTGACCCGCGGGTGTGTACCCACTGCGCGAAGTGCGCCGTGGCAGTCTGTCCGCCGCCGCGGATGGTGATGTCGCTGTCCTTGCCGATGACGGGGTCGTCACCGGTGTCGGGTGCGGGGAAGCCCGGGTTGTTGACCCAGGCTTGCTGCAGGAAGACGAACTGGTCGTGCAGGCTGGCTTGGTAGCACTGGAACAACAGTCCGCGTTCGGCGTCGACACCCTCGCCGCGCCCACCGGTGGGCGCAAACGGGAGCCCGTACGGGATGCCGCGGCGGATGATCCGGTGGACTTTCGTATCGTCCTCGGTGACCGTGATCGGAGCCTTTGCTGCTCCGCTGCGTGGGTAGACCTTGCGGATGTGGGCGACCGCGGGGGTCGTGTCGCCGTTTGGGTCGCCGGCGAAGTCGAAGTCGTTGTCGTGTGCCGGGTCCTGTGCGGATCGGACATCGGCGACGGGCTCCCGGTCGGTGGGGGTGCCGCTGCGCCACCGCCCGACGAGGCGCGCCGCAAACGCGTCGGAGGAAGGAATGCCGGTGCCGGGGTCGTTGCGGAGCGCGCCTTCGGGGAGGGTCTTGTACTGCTCCTCGACGTTGGACCAGAAGCCGGCCACATCCTGCGCGAGTCTTCGGGTAACGAGGAAGCTGCCGTCCCACATCCACCGCGGCACGACCACCGGTGCGTCCGCCCCGTTGAGCGGGTCGCGCTGGTAGCCGAGGACAAAGTCGCCTGGCGCGACGAGATCGGTGCCGAGCTTCCCCTTCACCTGCTCGGTGTGAACGGGGTCGGATTCATCGAAGCCGGTGACGCCGGGCTGGGAGATGCCGTCTTTGAAGCCGAAGTGCTCGTGCCCTGCCGCGGCGCCGGGCAGGGTCGCCCCGGATTGCTCAAACACGATCCGGTAGCCGAGCGTGGCGGCCGACTCGCGGTGCCGGGCGAGCTCGAGGTCGAGATCCTGGACCCGGTCCGCGGCCACGCAGACCACGGCGTGGATCTGATCGCTGTCGTGGCCGAACAGCCAGTTGTCCGGGGTGTTCGCGGGTCCGTCGTCGCCGACGGCTGCAAGCACGTCTGGGTGGGCGGCGCCGTCCAGCCAGTGCTGGAGCCCAGCGTCCAGTGCCGTGCGTGACCGGATCGAATCGACCGCGGCTTCGTCAAGCTGGGCGATGCCAGCCGCGGTGAAGGACACGTTCGTCCAGACCGCGAGCATGTCCGCCGGGTCTGAGCCGCTCTGTCGCCGGCGCGCGCTGAAACGCACGTTGAACCCAGCGACTTGGTCGTTGTGCGCGATCCGGGGGAGCAGCCCCTTCAGCCACTCGCGCTCGATGTCTGCGGTCGGGAACGAGACGAACAGCAGCACTTGCTGGTCCTTGTTGAACCCGGCGAGCACATTGCCCTGGATGTTCGCGTTGGCCTGAAGCGGCGTGCTGGCTGGGTCAGCCAATGGTTGAGGGAGCGGCCAGTCCGATTCAGGAGCGACCGGCGGTGCGGGTGGTGAGTATGACATTGGTGCCTCCGTGCGTCGTTGCAATCGAAGAGGCGGTCAGAGGGGCCGTCGCGCGGCAGGCTCCCACCGTGAAGAAGCGGCCGCAAGCCGTCAGTTCCGGGGGCAGGCCCGGATGGTGATCGCGGTGAGGCAGCCCCGGGGGATGTTCATGCGTGCATAACTGGTCCTCTTGAATCACTCGCACGCGATGCTGGCGGAAACGTTGTTGCGCCTTGAGTAGACATCGATCGGTAGATGGCTCGTATGCAGCGCGGACGCCCGTGAAGAGTGATCGAGCGGAGCAGGGCTAGGGAGCGTCACTGGGCTTAACCGTCGCCATCACGGTCGAGACTGGCTCTGTGATCAGCGCAACTGCCGGCCGTACGGCGAACTGTTGCTCAACGCACGTCGTCGACGGCATCGTCTGAACCATCTGTGTGTCACCCGAATCGGACACAACCAAGACAGGCACGGTGCCGTCTTGGGCGGCGCAGTTGTCGAGACGAAGTGCTGCCCAGTATTCGGTAGACACCTTACTTGTCGAAATCTCAGTGAGGTAGCCGTAGGTCGAGGAAGTGGTGGCAGTGCTTGTGCTCGCTGCAGGCTGCGATAGGGCGAGCAGAAATCCGAAAGATCCGATCGACCCTGCGAAGACGAGAAGCGGCACGAGCCAGCTGTGCCCCCAAGGTCGGAGATATCGGCCTTGAATTTGTGCCAGCGCGTCGTACTCGACTAGTTGCTGCGCGAAACTCCGGTCAGCGATCTGCGATTGTTTCGCCGTCGCGAGATCCTGCTTCAGGTCCGAGGCTCGTGGTTTCGGCGGGACGGACTTTTCTGCGTCCTCCAAACTTGCCTGCAGCGACGCGATGATCTCAGGCCAGCCTTTGAGCCGAGTAACGAATTCGGCAAGGGTTGTCACGCCCTCTGGGAGCATGCTCGTGGTCGGGCTGTTCGCTTTCGAAACCGTCTCCGTCGACAATGACGTAAGGCTCGTGGTCACAGGCAGAAGGACCCGCCCAATCACCAGGATGAGAAGCGTGAGGGAAACGAGCCCAATGGTGCCCAGTACGCCGGCGACCGTGAGTTGAAACCAGTCACTCGTCCACGACAGCGTAAGGCCCTTGATCGCGGGCGCTGCCCCGAAGAGGCCAACTCCCAAAGCTGCGAGCGTCGTGATGACCCATTTCGCGGCCGTTCGCGACTGCGCGTCTGCCTCGATCCAAGTCGATTCTGCCGGAGTGGGCTCGGTGCTTACCGGCGCAGCCATCAGAGTGTGCCGCGATGTCGATTGACCCGAATGATGTCGCCTGGTTGCAGCAGGCGGGCGACCTCTTCCATCGAGTCGCTCGTGGACGGAACCACCGGCACTGTCCCGTATGGAATCCAGGAGCCGTCGATCTTGATTTGGGCCATCCAGCTCACGCGCCGGTATGGGTACCACTTGCAGTCGTGGTACAGCTCCTTCGCCCCCGCGTCCTCGCGTATCGCGCCTTCCACCGGGGTCGCTTCATGTCCGTCAGCCATACCGTTCAGTGTGGCGCTACGAACGGGTCGTGAGGAAGGCGCTGCCGCCGCGTTGCGTACTCGGCCACGAGGTGCACCCCGGGCCTAGACCGGGGGCTGCGGCGCATAAGCGCCTCTACCTCGTGACGCGCAGCCTGGACTCAACGGGCAAGGGGCGGGCACGGTGGACTCAACGCGATCACGTTCGCGGAGCGGTATCCAACCGTACGTAAAACGAATGCGGAGAACAGGCCGGAGCAGGCAATCCATTGAGCCACGCCGCGGATGGGTCCCACCCGCGGAAGCCTGGGTTGTACGACCTCCGAACCATTGCCGACTGTCCGCGCGGACCGCCAATGTTCCGCTATGAATCGCTTTCATAGATTGAAATCCCGCCCAGTCGCCATCACAGTTGCCCTCGCCACAGTGCTGGTGCTCGCCCCGAACCTGAGTGCTAACGCGACGACACCGTCGTTGCGCGATAAGTTTCAGTCGTTCTGGACGGATCACGGCGTGAAGGCAAATACCCGCGCAAGTCTCCTCAAGGCCTATGACGCGGGACAAATGCCAGATGCAGTGACTGGTAAATCCTCGTCCACCGACGTGACCAAGCGTGTCGGAGATTACGTCGTCACCACGTCGACCTATGCCGATGGCTCGGTCTCCGTTTCGCAGGTCCAAGCCCCTCTGCCGACCTACGCCGGAACGAGTTCGAGGGTTAAGCCGATGGCCATTTCTGGCTGCTCGACAGGGGGCACATCGGGTCACATCACTTACTCAAATTGCTACGTCTCGGGTAATAATGCGGCCATCACAGTCGGCTTTCAAACGAGCTTCACGTATGTACAGGGCGGATACGACCTCATCGAGAATAAGGGAAAAAACTCGTACCAGCAGTGCGCGCCTGGTCAGTGCACGGACCCGATCTTCGATAGCTGGCGCCAATACGAGACGGCGTCCGCAAAAGCCTTTCTCAAGTACCGCTTCAACTACTCTGTTTTGGGATCCACTGGTACTGGTTTCCTCCAACTGACAGTTGGAGACACGTCCGCTTCAAGCAAGTTCACGGCGCCGTGAACTTTTCCACTGAACACTACTTAGAAAAGAGAAACTAATGTCTACTCGTTTTATGTCAAAGATGAAGAGGTCGATCGTCACTGCTTCGGTCCTGACTGCTGCGCTCGTTGCGGTGGCCCCGGGAGCAGCGCAAGCCGACGCTCCAACTGGCGAGGCGGCGCATGTGGCGAAGTTGAGCAAATTTTGGACCGCTCAGGGAGTGTCCCCAAGCATTCGGGGCGCACTCGTTGCTCGCGTCGAGAGCGGGAAGCGAGTTGAGTCGGAGACGCCCGGCGCGAAGCCAACCTCCGAGGTGACAACAAAGACGCCGACCCTCGTAACGACGAAGCTGACTTTCGCGGATGGTTCCGTCGCCGTAACTACGGAAGAGGTGCCCGCCAAGGTCGTCCAAGCGCCGACTTCAAACGCTATGCGCACGGGCGTAGTGACCCCTCAGTCGTCATCTAAGACTGGCTGTTCAGGCACCGGCTATCCGGACTATATCGTGTATAGCGGCTGCAAGGTTCAGGGGAGCAATGGCAACGTCACAATGTCGTTCCTTGTGGGCTACTATGTTCCGCGTGGGGGATATAGCTATCTATCGAGCAAGGGCAGCAGCCCCGCGGACAGTTGTACTTTTCCGTATGGGTGCGACACGCCAGTGAACTCCGATTACGTGAAGCAGGCGACCCCCTCGGGAAGCGCCGGCACAACATGGAAGATGCGTGTCACGACTGCAGTGTCGTCAGACACCGTTTTTCTATCGATGAGCCTCACTAGCGGCGGTACTACGAAGGTGACTTTTAGTCTCGACTGACAGAAGAACGCCCCGCGTCGAAGATTATTGAACTTCGACGCGGGGCGTTGTCAGCAGGAGAGCAAGTTGTGTGCGCGAAAGTTGACCTGTCTTCTGAAAGATGTTACTCAAGTGACGCTTTGTTGTGCCGAGAGCGATTTTCAGCTCGGCGCTTATCTGCTTATTTGTTAGTCCTTGCGCTAGGAGCTTCGCCACTTCGCGCTCGCGCTCTGTCAAGCGCGCCTCGTTGATAGTCCCTGAAGAGAGCTCGGTTGTCGACGGCGCATTGATATCGCTTCGAGCTTCTGGTCGAAGAGGTACCGCATTGGCCTGTTCGAAAATAAGAGCAAGCACCGAAGTCGGCATCTCGACTGTGCACGACGCGTTCGGAGTTGTACTGCCAAAGTCAAGACGGGCGGTTCTGCCCTCGTGTAGTTGCACTTCGAAGTTGAATCGGATTGCTTTGGTCTCGGGCTTGAAGCTGATAACATTCCCCCAATGTCATGCGGATCTAGCGGCACTCCGCAGATACAGACCATCCTTCAGCTCCGCGTGCGACGGAAGTCTGGACGGCCTCCCAGATGCGTCTTGCACTGGTGATCGCGTCACCCCTAGTGTCGTACGCGATGTCGCTGCTCAACGCAAGGGGACCGGTTCAGTGATCAACGGAGAGACGCGCGAGGCAACCCTTGCACAAGGCAAGCCTGTCACCGTGGACGGTCGGACTCGGTCGAATTTTGCAGATCGGCCACTCGGCGCAGCAGTCACCGTTATTTTGGTTACGTTCGCATCTTTCGTGCTACCTGTCGTGGCCTGGGTGATTGGCGTGGTCTGTCTGGTTCGTTCGACTCGGTGGACCAGGGTGGACAAGGTTGTGGGAATACTGGGTTGGCCGCTGGCCTGGGTAGGGATCCTTGCTCTCCGAGGTTTCTCTGGCGCGCAATTGTCCCCGCGAACAGCTCGTTGTACGGATCTGGGGTTCTGCGTTCCTAATCCGCCTGTGCCCGCTCCGGGGTCGGTGTTTACGATTATACTCTTCCTCGCGGCGATTCAGTGCGTCGTCTTCGCCTATCTCACGATTCGCTACAAGCGGGGTCGGTAGCGGTCCTAACATTGCCACGCAGTAATAGTTATTTTATTGCGGGTGGCTGCGCTCGCTGCTCCGTGTAACTGCGTCCATGTTTAAGCGAAGACCACACCGGTGACGCGGTCGCATTTGCAAATGATCCTGATCCTGATCCTGATCCGGAGCCACCGGCGGGGAGCTTCGGCTTCGGCTTCGGCTTCGGCACGAGGGCCTTGACGTTCGGTGTGCCCGGGGTCTTCACCCAGTCGTTGGATGCGCAGTAGGTCGCGATGTCGGTGGTGAGCGCTGACTTCTCGGCCGTGTTGACCGCGAGCTTCCAGCGGTACTTCACCGCGATCCAGTTGCGGACGTAGGTGCAGCGATACGAGGTGAGGGTCGGGAGGTAGGCGTTCGGCTCTCGATCGCCCTTGGACCGGTTGGCGTGCGTTGTCACGGCGGTGAGGGACGCGCCGTACCCAAGGTCGTTCGCATTCGCCTCGCGCTCCTTGGCGCTCCAGCCGTAGGCGCCGGACGTCCATGCTTCCTCGACCGGCACGAGGTGGTCGATGTCGAGCTTGCTCGCCACGGTGGTCGCCGTGCCGTCGTAGGGCGAGGTCCATGTGCCCTTCTTCACGGTGTGCCGGGTGTTCTCCGTGACCTTCGTCTTCGACTCGCTCTTCAGCACCTCCGCGCGGGTGTTCTCGTGGTCCCCGTTGGCGTCGATCCAGAGCTCGAACTTCGTCCGCTTGTAGCTCGAGCTGTGCGACTCGGCCTTGACCTTCAGCTTGCCGAGAAGCGCGAGGGCAGACGACTTGCCCGTCGGGGGAGTGAGGACCTGCGTCACGGTCTTCGTGAAGTCGGTGCTCGTCATACAGGGGAGTGCGGTGAAGGTGCTGTCGAGCGCGCAGGACGTCACCGCGATCGAGACCGCCGCTGGGCCAGCGCTCTTGGCGCGCGGCACCCGGACGACGTAGTCGCTATCGGAGTCGTACGCGCCCGCGTTGACCGTGTCGACGACAACGCCGTCGACGAGCGTCTCGAACTTCCCGCTCGCGGGGTACGTGTCCTCATCGGCGCTGCCGATGGCGTCCCAGTCGTACTGAGCCGTCAGGGTGTTGTCCCGCCAGGACGCGGACGCGTTCTCGATCTCCGAGGTTGCGCCGGAGTCGGCGTGTGCGGCGAGTCCAGGCGCGAGCACCAGGAGCCCGGCGAGGGCGGCGGTCGTCAGGACAGCGAGGGGACGCTTCATCACGGCTCCTTGGTGTAGGCGATGAGCTGCACGCTAGGGCGCAGCAATGGTCTGCGTGACTACCTCACGGCGCGCCGCGGCCGCCTGCCCTTGGTTCCAGGAACGGCACCAGCGGCGTGTCCCTGATCGCCGCGTCGGACGGCGTCTGGGGCTCCGCCTGTGGATAAGTCGCACGGCGATCTCCACGTCGAGAGCAGGATGGTTCCATGGACAACCTCGCCCGGTATCGCTGCCCGCGCTGTCTCGGAAGGCTCGACGCTCTGGACGTAGGCAATGCGCAGGCGGCCCTTGGATGCAGAGAGTGCGAGTTCGTGGAGGAGTCAGTCGCGGTACCCGAAATGGTGCAGCACCCCCACGACGGACTCTTGTCCTTTCCCGGGTTCTGAGC
Source organism: uncultured Amnibacterium sp. (assembly GCF_964244015.1). NCBI lineage: Bacteria > Bacillati > Actinomycetota > Actinomycetes > Micrococcales > Microbacteriaceae > Amnibacterium > uncultured Amnibacterium sp. Next base: position 26,901 of record NZ_CAXTHO010000001.1, read on the forward strand.
GAACACAGCGAGCCGATTGCCCTCGTTGGGTCGCCGATAGCTGAGAAAGCGATAAGAGCAAGCGGCCACAGGATTGCTTATTTGCAATTGATGCGAGAACTTGCAACACTATTCCCATTGTCTTTGTTGACCTACCCAGCCGAAGGAAACCCATGGCCCAGAAGTACATTGTCCAGCTCGTTGATGACCTCACGAACGAGCCCATCGAGGACGGCGCGGGGGAGAGCGTGCAGTTCGCTCTCGACGGCGTCAGCTTCGCGATCGACCTCAACACCGAGCACGCGGAAGAGTTCCGCGGCGCTCTGAGCAAGTACGTCTCGGCCGCCCGCAAGGCGGACGCTGCGTCCTCTAAGAGCCGGCCGACGGCGCGCACCGCTTCGGCTGCCAAGAGCGATCTCAAGAACGTCCGCGAGTGGGCTTCTAAGAACGGCTTCGAGGTATCGAGCCGCGGCCGCATTCCCGGCAATGTCCAGCAGGCGTACGCCGCCGCGCACTGACCTTGGACCTACCAGTGGCCCGCGGCTCATCGGTCGCGGGCCACTGGTCGTTTAACTGGGCGGCAGAACCGCTGAGTCGCTCGCGCAAGGCGACCGCCGATCAGACACTTTGCCTAGCTCGAGCCCCGCAAAGACCCCACAATTTGCTGCGACACGCCGCGAACTCTTGCGATGCCGATAAACCGAGAAATCAGGGTTCTTCCTGGTCCGCAGCCTCTTCTGCGATCTCCCGACTATCGGTAAAACCTACGGAGCGCTGACGATCGCTCTGTCCACGTCGTCTTGCGCCAAGAACCCTTCCTTCATAAGCACGTCCGTGCCCATCTGCTTCGCCCGCTGAACTGAACCTGTCATCGGCGGCGAGATGCAGAGCTCGATGGTTGAGCGCCTATCGCTCGAACCCCCACGGGTGAAGGAGACCGAGAGCGATGGGCCGAGATCAACTGGCGGGGCGCTGCTTCCGCCCACATGTTTCTGTCGCAGGGGCCGTCGAGATCGACCTCCACCGTAAGCCTCAATGAAGGCGCGGCCCTCGCGGTCGGATGAAGGCGGGTCTTAGGTGTTTGCCGACTCAAGGCGCGCGGTTGCCGCGATGATCAGGTCATCAAGGTCCGTCTCGGCTCCTGTGGTGTGGGCCATGACCCGTACCGCCCACTCGAGATGCTCGACCGGGTCCTCGACGTCGCGCAGCTCGGCGCATCTACGCGCCACGCGGAACCCGATCTCGATGTCAATTGCGGTCAACAGCGGTGCACGGCCTCGTGCTGCCATGAGGGCGAGCACCCGTGCAGCAATGGCGGGCGCGGCGTGAAAACGTCTGGCTGCGCCCATCATCGCCATCTCCTGGAAGGTGTCTACAGACCCGCCTAATTGGATGACGCGCTCCATGATCGAGAACCAGTCCCCTAGAGCGTGATTGCCGGCCCACCATGCGGGACGAGCGAGCGCTGAAGAGACCAACGAAGGTTCCCCGCGATTCAGCACGATGTCTTCGATCATCACGTCGATGGTCACTGGCTGCTCGGCCACGCCGCTCCGAGCGAGCTTGACCACAGCGTCTTCCTGCTCTCGAGCGATCCGAGCCACTTCGTCCGCGGTCACGTCTGGCGACTTGAGCGGTTGAAGCCGAGCAGCTTCCTGCAGATTCACCGTGCCGAAGGTTGCGACGCCGAATGCGGAGGCGAGCCTACGCTGAGCGGCGTCATCACTCCAGAGGGGGAGTCCGAGCTGGTGTGCGAGGTCAATTGGGTCCAACCAGGGCGCTGCGTCATCGTTGAGATCCAGATTGACGATCCGGTCCGCGACATCAACCGGAGCTACCTCGACTGATTCCGCGATCCGAAGCATCCGGTTCGCCCGCTCGAGTACGGCGATCTGCTGAGCCGGATCGGAGGGTCGCAGAATTGGGCGTTCGCCCATTGCATCCCAACTGAGACGCCCAACTGAAGCGGTATCGGCTCGAGCAGCGACTGCCGACACAGCAAGGTCCCGCTTCGCAGAAACCGGCTGGGCAACGCGGGCGAATTCGTTGAGCGCATCGGTCGCCGCATCGAGATCGGGAAGGAGGTCGAGCACGGAGGAGTCGATTACGACGCCGCCGCCACGAGCAGTGGCCGCCGCCTCCACCTCGCTCGCGTGTACTTCCCCATCGGCGGCGGAGCCGAATCGAACACCCAGGATCCGTCGTGCCAGCGTCAACCCGTACGGCTCGCGCAGCGTGGTGGCAAGCATGCCCAACGGCAGAACACCGCCGGCTACTTGGTCTCCGAGTCGACGAACGGCGTCCGCATGATCGCTCGTGCTCGCGGTGCGTAGGCGCTCTGCAAGAGGGCTGGCCTGAAGGTCAACTGTCGTCAGCAGTTCGATGCCACTGCCAGACCTGCTCGCAGCCCTTGCCAAGATCGCGAACGCGTCCGCGTGCACCTGCCCCGGGACTTGGACGCGAAGGTCGGGCGTATCTACTTCGTCGTCATCGTCCTCCGTGTCGATGCTGACTTCGTCTGTAGCCGGGTCCTCGCCCCGGGTCTGGCCAATGAGGGTCTGCGCAATGTGCTGCGCGAGCTCGGGTTCCTCGCCCTCGAGTCGCTTCGCGAGCTCGATTGCCGAAATGGCGGTCTCGGCACTCCAGCCAGTGAGCACGTGGACGTTAACCCAGACCGTGGCCTCGCCCACCGAGACAGGGACCTTCGGGAAACGGTCGATCACTGTGCGCGCACGTGGCCAGTCCTCGAGCTTGCCGGCGCAGACGAGCGCGTTCCACAGCGCGGAGTCGGGCCACGACTCCTCCGGGTACTCGAGCACGGCTTCGAACTGGCGCAGGGCTCCTCGGTAGTCATTGCCAGCTGCGAGCACCTCGCCAAGCTGCACTCTGTACTGCAGGAGTTGCAGGCCGCTCAGCAGACCGGAGGCAAGTCCCTCCTCAAGCAGACGTCGAACGTTCGACATGTCAGCGGCGGCGAATGCGAACCGCACTTCTAGGTCGAGGAAGCTGACGTCGTGTAGCCGCTCGAACGAGCGCCGTGCCAGTGCCGCGGCGCCAGCACGGTCGCCGTTTTCAGCCATTGCGTCGATGAGGATGTGAGCTGCAAGCGGGTCTCGCGCTGAAAGACGGCGGAGCTCCTGGTCGATCACAGCTGGTTCCCGCGCATGTCGAGCCACCACACCGATCAGCGCTTTGTAGTCGGCCGGGACTGACGCGTTCCGAAGTCGGTCGAACTCGGCGGACGCGTCATCACCGAGGAGCGCGAGTTCGAAGACGCGTTGCACGAATAAGCCCGCGAATGCCGCCGCGTCTGGCCGCTCGATGGCGCGGCGCAGCACCGCGCGGCGCTCTTCGTCTCCCGCCGCTTCGGACGCGAACTCATCGAGCGCGTCCTGTCTTGCTGCTGCAGGCTGAATTCGGCCAAGGATGGCGCGGACTGCCTGCTCACTTCGGTCAAGTCGTTTCGCGGTGAAAGCTGCGAGGTGCGCGATGAACGGGTCTGCGACCTCAGCGGCGGTCGCCTCTCCTTCCGGGGCAGGAAGGCATGCTCTGAGCGCTTCGTCGAGCCGCGTCTGCATACCCAGCACCCGAACCAGGATCTCGAGCGGGTCGCGGGTTGAGCCACCCCACTTGCGTCGTTGATGAATTGCCTCGCGCGCGTAGTGCTCGGCGGCGCTGAGGTCGGTTACGGAGCCGGCTGGTGTTCGACTTCGGTTGGCGAGGGCGACCGCGAGTTCAATCATGTGCCCGGACGACGCGGGTTCGATCTCGAGCGCAGACTGCAGCGGCGGAATGGCAGCCGCCCAATCATGCTTACGAAGCGCTCGGGTAGCGCGCAGTGCGTGGACGAGGACATCTGCCTTGTCCGACCCGAGCTGATCGAGTACCGGATCGTCCTCGTCCGATCCGCTGCCTCCGCCCGTCCAGCCCACGACGGTCGCCGCGATTGCGACCGCAGCTTCTTTGGAATCACGCGCTCGAGCATCCGCGAGCAGTTTGGCCGCGCGATCTCGGTCCGGGTCCGCCATCGCTGCAACCGCGAGGTGTCGAGCTGCACGAGACTCATCAACGTTTGCCGCGATCTCCAGCGCGCGAGCCTGGGCGGCGTGAAGTCCGTGTTCAGCACAGAAGTTCGCGACGGCAAGTGGCCCGTGCCGTCCCGCAGCCGCGAGCCACTCTGAGCTGGCCAACACTTGGTCGACCGCCGCCGACGGGTTAGGTCCTGTTAACCGTTGGGCCAGATGCCCCGCGCGGATTGAGTCAAGCTCCTGGAGCGCTTCGAGATGGGTTGCGCAGGAGGGCGGAAGACGATCGAGTGCCGCGTTGAACAGCACCGCGTGTTCGCGCACGCGGCGCTCCAGCATCGCGCCCCAGTCGGGAAGTGCCTGGTCAACCGGCTGGGCTCTCGGTACGAGTACCCGCCACCGCTTCGTGGTGCGGTCAACAGTCCGAAGTGAGATCTCCTGCCAGTACGCCTTCTCAGTCTCGATGTCGACGAGCACGACGATCACTGGCAGCGCGTGCTGCAACCAGTAGGAGGCGTGCGGCTCGTCGAACGAGAACCACCAGCCGCCTGGACCGCGCGGGCGGAAGAAGCTCGGACCACCTTTGACCTGGACGGCGATCAGCTCTCCTGTGGGACGACTGCCCTCAGTGCGCTCGACGTGGACATCGATGCCCCAGTCGTGCACGAATTGTTCGCGAGGCAGCCACCCGAGGCGTGCGACCATCACTGAGAAGAGGGATACCCCGAGTTGACCGGTCTGACCTGTTGGCGCCACCGGCACCCCTCTCGCCTTAACGCATCCATAGCGTAAGTACGACGAGGTTGCATCCCGACCCTCGGGGCTGACCGCGGTCGCCTTGGAGGCGATACTCGAAGTCGCTCAGTCAGTTGAACGGCGCACTGCCCCAACATCTCCACTGCAGTCCGCGCAAGCGTGGGTCACGAGCCGATGTCGCGTGGCACACTCAGTCAGCATTGGGAGCGGTGGGCGCTGTGTACCGCTCGCCGTCTTCGAGCCGCTCCGAATCTTCGATGTTGGAGACCAGCGGTCTGATACTTTCCCGATCGAGACCTCGCTGGATAGGGAGCTTTATGGCATCGCTCGACTGAGCGCGGACACCTATCATCGGGCGCCTCACTCGAGTACTCGCAGTCGTGATGCTCGGCCTTTTCACGGCGGGCGGAGCATTGGCCGTCATTCCGGCTGTTGCACGACTCGGGCTAGACCTCGTCTGGATAGGGGTCGTGCTAGCAATTGTTACAGCCGTGTCGGTTCTGGCGGATTTAGGGCGCCGATTTCTTGGAGCCAGACAAAATCGCGCAGATCGGCTTGAACTCCTTCTGATGCGGGTGAATAGAGACTATCTGGTCCGGCGCGGCGCCGAAGTGGATTTGGATCGCGTCGCAGAATTAGGTAACGCCGTAATCGGTACGGCGCATGCTACGGAGGCCGAGTTGCTCGCGCGTATCCACCGCGATCTTCAATTGTGACCTGTCTCAATCCAAACGCGCCTTGAGCGCAACCGGACGCTACGTCACACGTCGTCCTGCCGTGACGGGGGCGGCGCCAAGTTGGGAGCGAGCGGCCATCCGTGTATCGCGCCTTTCGTGACGACAATCTTGTAGGTCGTCCCCGACTGCGACACGCCGATTATCGCGTTACCGCTCTGCGTTCTATTTGGGTCGTTGTAGGCGCTCACAAGCTCGGCCTGCGCCTCAATGCGACTTAGAGCCGGGTTCGTGAAAGTGTGAGTGCCGCGTTTGGAGTAATCCTTGCCGTCCTTCGTGATGTGGAGTTCGGCGCGGACCGTCCCCGTCCTGACGTCGACGGCCACCTCTCTCGCGTCGTACTTGTGCGCCTCAGGGTTTCGCACGTGCATGATCAATTTATCGAGCGGGACGTGGTGAAGACCGACAAGCTTGCCCCCCTTCTCATCCAGCCTGCCCTCGAATTGAATAGGGTCGACCGTCGGGGGAGCGTCTTGAACCGGCTTAGTCGGGGCGCGTGTAGGGCCCACGGGCGCTTGCGGCGACGTGAGCTGCGCTGGAGGCTTAATACAGGCCATGGGGGGACCTCGTCTGCGGCATGGAAACTCATATACTACCGCTTCCGAAGTGCAAAGCGGAGGTGTCATGAAGGAACACTGGCTGCTGCTTGCTGCTTCCGCGCCACCCGAATTGTGGGAGATCTGGGACCGCGCCGATGTACTGCCCGACCGCCTCTATCGTCCGTCGGAAGACGACGGTCCAACGACGCTCGCGGCGGCAGCGTCGGCGCTCGCGCAGTCGGCCATGGAGGCACCAGACGGCCTCATCCCGCTGACCTATGTAGATGATCGCTCGCTCGCGTGCCTCGCGGTCACGGACGACGTCGACTTCGGCTGGAAGGCTGGTTGGGTCCTGCGCTGGCACCTCGACGAGATACCTGCACTCCGTCAGGGCCGCCCCCTCGATCGCAGTCTCGGTGAGTTCATGCAGTCCCTCTCCGAAGAAACGGGACCGGGCTGGCAGGTCGGACTCGACGGGATGAGGGAGGTCTCTGCGAGGTACCAGTCGGAGTTTGTCGTGCCCGGCATCACGCCGAAGTCGTACGACCTGCGGCCGTTCCAGCTTGCGTCGCAGAACGTCGTCATCGGCCTCGCGGCAGTCCGGTACGACGCTCGCTTCGACGGCTCTTCGGTCGTGCACTGGCTCACAAGCGATGTGCCGCACGTCGCAACATTCGAGGGGGTCCGGGCGCTTGCGGCGCTCATCCTCTGCGATGCATTCCAGTCGGGTGGCACCATGGAGATCGACTTTTCGGAGCATCCTGAGCGGGGCGTGCCCGCGTCCCTGCGGCGCTACGGGCGCACCGTTGGCATCGAGCTTGGAGCAGAGATGCCCGGCGGAGTCAGCATCTCGCCATCTGAGTCGCGCCAGCTCTTCTGGAAGGTCACGCCGATGCCGGACTCGCTGCGGTACCGCGCGCAGTTCCTGATCGACGGTGGACTGCTAACGGTTGAGCGCCTCTGCTACTCCGTGCTCGCCCCGGTATGGACACCGGAGGCGCTGGACTTCCTCGTGGCGGTCGCGGCGCCGAATCGTCTCGGGTCCATCCTGAGCGGTGAGACCGATCCTCGGCGGAGGGGTTCGGGATTCGAGTACGCCCTAATGCGGGCGGCACTCGTGTTCGAGACCTTCCTAAGGCGCCTGGATGCCCGGGACGGTGCCGCTGGTGACGACGGTGAAAGCGAGCGAGTGTTCGAGGACACCCGACACGGTGTCAGCTGGACCGTCCTCGACGAGTCAGGTGCGGTACTCATCGAGGGGTATCCCGCGGGAGCGCTCCCGTGGAGTTCGGGTTCGGAGAGTGACGGCCGGATCGTGGTCCTACCTCGTGCTCACGTCGCGCCACCCGACGTCGACCTCCTCGCGGAACTCGAGCGAGTCCACGATGCGCCGGCTCGCGTCATCGTCCCGCAGGATGCGGTGGTCGGGCCCCACCCCGAGGCAGTACTACGCGCGCCCGCCCGACAGTCCGAATTCGACGCCCGCATCGAGCGCAACATCGTCGCGGCGAGGCTCGGCCGCGCGTGAGCCGGGAGATGGCGGTCGGTTTCGTCCGGCTGGAACCTGACGATTGGGAGCGCGCGCGAAACCTTCTCACACACCGAGAGGGCGCCGAACGTGCCATGGAGAATGCGCAGGTCGGCGACCGGACCGCCCTCGTGAAATACCGTCAGATCACGGGCGAGCTGGAACGCATCGCCTACGCCGCCTGGTCTGCGGGCGCGCCGATCGACGGCACGCCCTCCGAGTTCTCGATCCAGCTCGAGTGGCCGTTCGCGCAGGGCCGGACCCCTGCGCCAGCCTTCGACGGCGCAGCCAGCCCGCCGCGAGAGGCGTGGCGCGCGGCCGACCCGCGAGCAAGCCGCACCGCGGCGACCTATGAACGCTTCCTCACACAGCTGGAGCGGTGGAGCTGCCACGTAGAGGGACCGGAGCCTCCACCGCTTCGCCCGAGCGGCATTCAAAACCGCGCCCTCACGGAGGCATTCCGGCAGTTCGCGGCAGGCGAGCCGGGCCGACGGCCACAAACAGTTCCGGTGACGTACATCGACGGATCGAGCGCGCGCCGATTCCCCCTCCACTCGGTTGAGCTTTTCTCGACGGTGCCCGACGAGGGCCGTGTGCTCCGGTTCACCCTGCTGTCCGTGCGGCACTTCTCGATGGACGCGACGATCGACGGTGCCTGGCTGCGTAACCGCGAGATCAGCCTGCCGAGGCCGCGAGCGGACACCGACGAAATCGTCTACGTCGCAACCCGCGATCAGCTAGAGCGACTCGGGGACGAGCCGCTGATCCTCCACTTATTCCAGACCGGGCTGGAGGCGGCGGTCACCGGCTTCTACCGCGCGCTGGTCGATCATTTAATGGACAACAGGGTATCGGTGTGCGTTGTCCCGCACTACTTCGCCGGCGTTGTGCGCGGCAAGGACCGGTTCCACGAGGGGACACCGTGGGCGAACTTCAAGTCGTGAGTGAGTCGGAGCTCTCCACCTGGAGTGCCCTTTGCAAGGACTGTCGAAATATACGGATCGCGCAGGGCAAGCTGCCTAAGCGAGCCGGAGACGCCCAGCGGCAGGAGCAGTTCGAATACTCCGAGGAGCACGCCAGGCGACTCCGCGAACGCGGCCAGTCCCGGTCCGATCGTTGCCCGGAGTGTCGACGTCGGCACCGCAGGGAGATAAGGGCGTTTCCAGTCGCCTACATAGATGTGGCCGCGATCGGGGAGGCTGCGGACTCAGCCGATCCAAGCGTGGGGCCGACAGGTCCGTTGGGGGGACTCGGCCCTCTGCCGCGCGTGCATCGGAAACGTACCGAGCGTGTCAACCTCGCACAATTCGAGCTCGGGCTCACCGACGCGGACGTCCTCCGCCTGATCGAGCTCATGGCTGAGAACCAAGTCGTCGTGCTCGAGGCTGGAACAGGGACGGGGAAATCGACGCTTGCGCCCTTTCGTCTCATGAACCCGCCCGATGGCGCGGCGTACCGCCCCCTCGACACCGGACCGATCGTTGTCACTGAGCCGCGCGTGCGAGCCACGAAGGACATCGCGGCTTTCGTGGGCGAGACGATGTGCTTCGGCCACGATCCCAAGCAGTGCCGTCAGCACATCGGTCCAGGGCATCCGGTTGGGTACCAGTGCGAGGGACAGAAGGTGTGGGACGACGCCTGCAACCTGATCTATGCCACGGACGGCACGGTGATCAACTGGCTCGTTAACGGCGACCTCGCGCGATTTTCAGTGGTTGTTGTCGACGAGGCGCACGAACGTAGCGGCAACATTGACGGCATCCTCACAATCCTGGCGGCGCAGCTGCCGCGGTACCCGCACCTCCGGGTCATCATCGCGTCCGCGACGATCGAGCGCGGGTACTTCATGTCGTTCTTCTCGAAGGTCCCGACGGTGCGCGTGGCCGCGTTCAGCGCGGAGGCGCCGAAGACCGTCGGCTACGGCGTGCCGCTCTTCGCAGACGTCGAGTTCGACGAGACCGTGCTCGCCGGGGGTATGCATGTTACGGACGACTCGAGCGGATTCGTCCTTCCCGGGTGGCCGGACGCGCCGAACCTCGAGGAAGGCGGTCGCAGCCTCCGTGAACGGACGCGCGACGCGATCGCCAGCCTGCGGCGCACCGCACCCGAGTGGCCTAAGCGCATCGAGCCGGTGGCGGTGGACCTAGCCCTCGACTTGCTGCGAACGACGAACGAGGGCGGGATCCTTATCTTTCTTCCAACGTTCAACTCCGTGCAGGCGGCGCGTGCCGACCTGATCGCACGCCTCGAGAACGAGAAGTTCGGCGAGAACGTTGACGTCTACTGGTTGATGCGCGCGACCCCGCCCGTCGAGCAGGAACTCGCGGTGGGTTCCGTGCCCCCAGGTCGTCGCAAAGTAGTCATCGCTAGCAATATCGCCGAGACGTCGCTCACCATTTCAGATCTTCGCTACGTAATCGACGGCGGACTCGTTCAACAGTCGAGGTGGGATCCCGATCACGTCACCTCCTACGGGGCATGCGTGCCGCACAGCCAGTCCGGCGTCAGGCAGCGCTGGGGCCGCGTGGGGCGCAAGACGCATGGTTGGGTGTTTCCGCTCTACACCCTCGCTCAGTTCCGGGCGATGCCGAGAGACACCCCGGCTGGGTCGACGCAGGTGAACCTCGAGAGCATGATGCTCAAGCTCTTCGCTGCCGGTGAGGACCCACGGAACCTCGACTTCCCAGTGGATTTCGCGTCCGAGGACATCTCGCGCGACGCGCAGGGTCAGGAGGTCGCGGCGGGATTCACGCGTGAGCGTGCACGCGCGCTCGCGGCATTGCAGGCGGCGGGAGCCCTCACCGCCGGGGGTGAGAGCCTGAGCGCGCGTGGCGCGGAGCTGGCGAGGTCCCGGCTCCCCGCCGACCAAGCGACGGCGCTCATGTTCGCCGACCGGTTGGCATGCGTGCCCGAGGTAGCGACAGCGCTCGTCGTCCTGACTTCTCCTTTAGCGGGCCCTGGCGGGATCCTCGCGACTGAGAAGTCGTGGCCGGACGAATGGGCGGTGCACGCCCGCCGCTGCCACGAGGCGTTCGCCGAGGGGTGTGACGACGACCTAGAGCTCATGGTGCGGATTTTCGCGGAATGGAGGGCACAGTCCGATCCCGAGCGCTGGGCACGTCAGTGGTGGATCGATCTTCCGGCGCTAGAGAGGGCTCGACAGAAGGCGCTGAAGCTCATCGAGTCGCTCGCGCCTGGGATGGCTCACGAGGCGGACCGCGCCCTCGATCTGAGACTGCTCGAACGCGCGCGCGCGGCAGTGTCCCGCGCGCTCCCAGGTCTGCGTTACTCACGTCGCTCGCTCGAGGACGGCAAGGTCGTCTGGGAACCCACGACCGGAGCCATCGCGCCGCTGGCCGTGTCACCGCTTCACCTCGTGCAGCCCACGGGCGACGTGATCGCGCTCGGGCGACTTCGGCCGACGACGCGCGGTTGGGTCTCCGCCGTGGGTCAGGCGTTCGGGATCGTCGCCGTGCGCGCGTGGGCAGCGGAGGGCGAACTCGACGAGCTCGACCTCATCCTCCGCGCTCGCGTCGAGGCCGTCGAGACTCCGATCGACCCGTTCCGGACGGCGCGCGAACGATTCCCGGTGGGAGCGCTCCTCGACTTCGATAACTGGTCCCTGGGGCCGCGCTTGACTGTGACGAAACTCTCCGATGGCCTTCAGCTACCTGGTCGCAGGGAGGTCGCCGAGCAGGAGCCTGGCGCGCCCGGTGACCCGCTGGTCTACTCGACCTCGACCTCGACCTCGACCTCGACCTCGACCTCGACCTCGACCTCGACCTCAGTCGGAACGACGACTCCGGCCGGGTCGGCGGATTTTGAGGGAGCGTCCGATTCCGGGGACGGGACGGATGGCGCAGACGAGGTCGAGTGGGACCTCGCCGGCGATGTCGTGCTGGGGGTCGCAGAGATCCCGGAAGAAGAGTTGCACCTCACTCCGGTGCCGATCCGCGAGCTTGAGAACCCGGAGATTGAGGCCTTCGACAACGTCGAACTGGAATCCCGGCCGCAAGACGATCCGATGGTCGAGCTCTCGTTCATACTCGAAGGGGGTCGAATCGCTGACGGTATCGCGGCTCGCGCCCTTGTGACCGGATACCAGTCCACCGCAGACGGGGTCGCCGTCCGCGTGATAGCGCGCCCGGCGATGGTGGACGACCTCGAACCGGGCGCCAGGGTCCGAGTCGCCGTGACTTCCGAGGTGCGGACGCACCTCGGACGCGGAGTCGTCCTGCGACGCATCGACGGCGCAGGAGGAATCGTTGGCGACGAAGTCATCTCGTTCGAACCTATGGCCGACGCGGCCCTCCGCGCGGACGCCGACAGCCTGCCAATCGGGGCGGAGCTCGATCTTGTCGCAGTGCCGGTACAGGGGCAGGGGCAGGCCGTCGTGCCGACCCTGGCGGGCTTTGTCGCCGAGCAGATGACGGGTCAGCGCGGTGTCCCGGCGACCCTCACTAGTCGGGTGTTCCGCAACTACCAGGGCACGGAGTCGGTGCTCGCCCACCTCGACCTTCCGTCCAGCCCCGTGCGCCCCGGCATCCTCGTGCCGCGCACGCTGATTGACGAGGCAGGGATCGCGATGGAAGAGGGCGCGCGTGTGCAGCTCTCCGTCGGATTTAACCTCGGGGCGCGGAGGACGGGCGCATGGCGCGAGGGGAAGATCGAGCGGCTCGTGACCCGCTATCCGCACCTGTTCTCGTCGCAAGGTGGACGCAGGCTGCGGTTCGAGCCTCGCGTCGCGCTCACGGGTGCCGAGCGTGACGATCTTTTGGCCTCCGTCCGTGGCGACCCGGATAGCGAAGCGAACATCTGGCGCCTCTGGTCGACCACCCGCTGGCTGCGACCGCTGGGCGTCCAGGGGATCGTCGACGCCGAGCTGCCGGCTTCTGCACGGCGTAGCATCACTGACGAGAAGTTGTCGCGTTTCCGCAAGCAGTTTGGTGTGGGGATCGTGCGGCGGCCCGGGGGCAGGCTTCAGATGGCGGGCTCCGGCGAGGCCGTCGAGCGAGCGATGGCGGCGATCAACGACGAGTTGTCCTTCACGCGGCGAGGTTTCGAACTCCCCGCTCCCGGTGGCCGGTGGCCCGCTGCTCAGGAGGTCGTCGCCGCCCTCGTTGCTGCCGATGCGTCGCTCCAGCCGGGCCAGGTCGCATCCTGGGTTCGGGGCCGCAACGTGTGGGTGCCGGGTTGGTATGCCGACGCTTCTGTCATCGAGTCTGCCCTGAGGGCCCAGAACGACGGGCTTTACGACGTGCTGACCTTCGCGGAACCGCGGGGCTTCTACGCGTTCAAGAAGAAGGAGCGCTGGGAGCAGGTCAGCGCCGGCCTCGCGGTGACCCGCCAGGTTCTCGCGGATGGATCGACCTGGCTGATCCGTGCAGACGACGGTTCGGTGCTGAACGAGGTGGTCGCCCGGTTCCGGCGTGCGGCGTCTTCCGTGCAATTCTCCGTCGGTCGCGGTGAGCGCGTCGAGGTCACCGCGATCGAGCAGACGACCTCGCACGAGCTCCAGGTCGGATACGCCACCCCGCACGGGTCAAACCGCACCGCGACACCGTTTTTCGTAGTCGTCGACGGCGGGCGGCGATTATTGGTAGAGGAGGCGGCGCGCGGCGACTTCGTCGCACGCGACCCCCTGGACGGCTCGACGTGGCGGTGCCTCGGCAGCGACGGCAACGTTCTCGAATTCGGGGCCTTTCACTTAACGCGCCCGGTCGGCGGCGAGCCGTCGGCAGTCACCGTCACCTGGTCGGGCGAGCCGCGGAGGGCCGTCGCCGTCCCTCTCGGCGCCGGGCAGGTTACGCGGATAGTGAAGGTGGTCTCCTCAGGGAGTTCCTTCGTGCTTACCTTCGACGCCGGGGCTGCGAGAGAGTGCGCAGCCCTCGATGCTGCTCGTGACAATCGAGAGAGCTGGTCCGCTGACATCGACCTTCAGAACGATCGCCTCCGCGTCGCCGCGGGCGCCCATCGCGCAGAGCTCAGACCGGTCGCTGAGCGGGAACACGAGTACCGGGGAACCGAGCGGCACATCGACGCGCACGGCGGCGGAGACATCTGGATGTGGCTTCCCTAGACGTGCGTCCCTGGCTCTCCACATCGACGATCCGCCGCTTGCCCCTTGCCCCTTGCCCCGACGATCCGATGGGAAGCTCGACCCGATGATCGCCATCAGTTTCGCATCCGACTTGTGAACCGTCCCTGTTTTCAGGCCGCTTCGTTGCTGGGGGCTTCGTCGTTTGACGGGCCGGTTTCTTGGGCGTAATAGTCAGCCTCGTATTCGGCGGGCGGGATGTTCCCCAGGGTCGAATGCAGGCGGGACGTGTTGTACCAATCGACCACGCGAAGGTGACCGCCTCGACGTCCGGCAGGCCCTTCAGTGGCCCGGGTCGGAACGGTGAGCCCTTGCGGATCGCGTCGGTATTGAACAGCCCCATGACGGTCTCCGCGGCCGCTTTGTCCTACGCGTCACCGACGGACCCGATCGATGCCACCAGGCCCGCCAGCGCGACGGTCTCGGTGAAGCGGATCGATGTGTACTGGGCGAAATCAACCGGTCGTCGCAACACCGGGCTCTTGTGGCGAGGCTAGATGGTCGGCGAGGGCTTCGGCGGGTGTCTTCCATCCGAGCGTCCTGCGTGGTCGGTTGTTTAGGGTCGCGGCGATCGCAGCGAGGTCACCGGCTGACCATCTGGAGAGGCCGGTGCCCTTCGGGAAGTGCTGCCGCAGGAGCCCGTTCGTGTTCTCGTTCGTGCGGCGCTGCCAGGGCGAGTGCGGGTCTGCGAAGAACACCTTCGTGCCCGTCGCGAGGGTGAACGCGGCGTGCCCGGGGAGTTCCTCGCCCCGGTCCCAGGTCAGAGTCTTGCGCAGTTGCAGCGGCAGCTGGCCGAGCGAGGCGATCAGCGCCCTTGTCATTGCTTCGACCCCGTAACCAGCCAACGGCGGCCCGCCCTTCACTGGCGCAGTCTCGAGCCAGCCGTCGAGCCGAGGTAGGTGGACGAGCGATCGTGGATCGCGTGTTCCGGTACGAGGGTCCCAATCGCGGACCGTTCGGTGCCGACGATCAGGTCGCCTTCCCAATGGCCGGGCAGGGCTCCGTCGTCGGCCTCAGCGGGACGCTCGCTGATAACGACCGCGGCGGTGACGTGACCTTGTGGCTGGTTCCGGGATCGGGTGCGTGGGATCCGCAGCGCTCGACCCGTCGAGCCGATCGAGCACCATCCTGACCGCGCGCTCCCGAACCTCGCTCGGGTACTGCTTCGGCATGCTGCATCCTTCCAAGGAAAACAGCGGCCTGAAAACAGGGACCGTTCATGCTGCCAGGAGCTGCCGACGATGCAGGGCACTCATGTGGGAGCTCAAGCGGCTGCGCAAGTCGTCCTGCCGCTCGAGGCCAGGGCTGCCCGACCAAGGCACTGACTCAGCGTCGCTCAGGATTGGTCCCAGCCGGCTTGGCTACGAGACACTCAGTGTTCACTGATGGGTGACCGCCTTCCGGACGTTCTAGCGCCTGGTCCCAGTCGTCATTGAGTCTGGAAGCTCCCTGAGCCGCGCGCACCGCTTACATCCAAAGTGCTAGTGCGCCGGGCCAGTGGAGCAAATCGACTGGCGGAATGACGTCTTTTCAGGCTCCACTCAGGCTGCATGCAAAGCCGGTCCTGGCGCAGGGGTTAAATTTCGTCGTACTCCTCGCCCGAGAGGCCTTGCGCACCGCACTGATGCGCATCCCCTCGATCCAGAGATTCGAATTGTCGACGTATACGAACAGTGTCATGGTGCCTCGCTTCATCGCGACCCGGTCGTTTGGAGAATAACGCTGCTACGTGATCAGCTAGACGTTGGCTCGCGCCGATGCGCATCGAGTGCGTCGTCGGCACGCGTGAAGGCCCAACTCATGAGCTACCCCGTGTCCTTCGGGAGAGCGGCACCAAGCACGCTGCGCTTCGCAACAAGATTGTGATGAAGCGACATGCTGAGTGAGCCTGTGAGTTGCGTGACAACGACGCCTCGCTCCGCTACCCTGCGCTCATCCAGCGCGACCTTCCCGTCCGGCAGGCGCTATTGACATGATCGGGGATATTTTGTTCAATAAGGCCAGAAATGAACACAGAACTCAAAACACTGGCCCTGCTGCAAATGCGCGGAGAGATATTGAATCTTCCGCCACCCTCTTCTCGTCGCCGTCTCGCTGAACGCGCAATCGCGATCATGGGCATAGAGCTTGATGATGTTCGAGCTGCCGAAACGGCTCGCATCCTTGAATCACAAGAGCAAGCAAGTCTCGATATATCAAGTGCGCTCGACGCGAAAGAGGTTGTCTCTTTTGATGAGCTCGACGAGATACGGAAATTGCATGCTTTGACAAAAGGGCAACTTAATCGCGTAGTCGGCATTCTCATCGAGGATGGCACGGCTGCGTACGTTGGAAGCGGATACGCCAAGGCACCGGACGAAGAGCAGCTCCAGCGTGAACTCATCAGCCAGTGATGATCAGGACGCCCTGAAGACACGGTTCTATGCGGAGGATGCGGAGCTCGTCTGGAGATCCGAGGCGGAGCGTGACGCCGATCGTCTGCTTTACTCAACCGCGTTCCGTCGACTTGACGGAGTGACGCAGGTTGCATCCGCAGGCGAAGTTGCTCTGCTGCACAACAGGCTCACGCACTCCTTAAAAGTCGGACAGGTTGGTCGGAAAATTGCGGCCTCCATAAATTTCCAGGCAAACAAGAGTGAGCCCGTACGGCAAGCAATCCGAAAATTTACTGGAGTTCCTTTCAACGCAGACCGTCGAGAGGCGATTGACCCGTGGGTTCTTGAAGCCGCAGGGATGGCGCACGACCTGGGGCATCCCCCCTTCGGTCACATAGCTGAGCAGGTTCTCCAAAAAGCGCTCGGCAAAACTCCTAACCAAAACGAACTGCTTCCGGTACCTGAAGGGTTTTCGCTAGACGACTCTTTCGAAGGAAATGCGCAGAGTCTTCGAATAGTGACTCGTCTGGCATTTGGCCGCCTTTCAGGAGTTCTGCAGTCAGGTGCCGGCCTAAATCTGACCCGAGCAACGACATCAGCTGTGCTCAAATACCCGTGGCGCCGAAACGCGCGTCCCTCCGAGGTTGACCTCAGGAAGGAAAAGTGGGGTGCGTACGACTCTGAAGCGGACGTCTTGGAGTGGGCAACTGACGCCATCGACGATTCAGTACGACGCGAGAGGCCGGACGGTTCGCTTGAGTGGCGGTCGGTGACGGCGCAAGCGATGGATTGGGCAGATGACATCACGTATGCCGTGCATGATGTCGAAGACTTCTGCAGGGCAAGGCTGATTCCAGCCGATTTGCTCAGCCTCTCTGAATTCGATGCTCCATTGATTCAAGGGTTTTGGCAGTATTGTCTCGCCCGCCTGTTAGACAATTCCCTTATCTTGTCGAAAATTGATGGCGGTCAGGACTCGATTGAGCCGGCTTTGCGAGCTATCTTCTTAGGTGTACTTCGTGGACTTCCTGGGTCTACTCAGGCGACGAGGCTTGAACGTGAAGAATTTCGCAAGTGGTCTTCGGAGCGTATCGAGTTCTACACGTCCCCGCGACCCCAGGGCATCCAGGTTCTACCCGACACAGGATTTCTAGATATTGCATTGCGGCCTCTCGTCGAGGTCGAGATCCTGAAGAAGCTGACGTGGTACTTCGTTATAGAGCGGCCCGCGCTCGGATCGACGCAACGTGGTCAAGCGAAAATGATTCGTGAGCTTTTCGTATGGTTGTGCGAGTGGTCTGAGAGGGAGTATCCCGGCCCCCAGTACAAGACCTCGGGCGTGTCGCGTACTCAATATAATGTTGGCGGGCTTCCGCCTCGACTGATTGACTACCTAGATGTCACGAGTTGGCAACAGCCCGACACCGGCGGGTACAGATCTGAACGAGAGAGAGTTGCTCGTGCTGTCTGCGACTACATCTCAAGTCTTACTGAGAAGCAAGCTCTGGACCTGCACATTCGTTTGAATGGCGCTTCGAGTGTGGCGATACTCGACAACTGGGTTCAATTCTGACACCGCAGATTTGACTAGAACGTAGCGTCGCCGTTTCGTATTCCACTTGTTCGCTTTGGTGAGCTGTCGAGGCTGCGCAAGTTCTCATGCGACGTCAGGTAATGCGTTCGACGAGTATGTCGGCCCTGAAGTGGGCTGCGCGAATAGCGAGAGCGGCCTCAGCTGAGAGCGGAAGAGTTTCAAATGTGCCTGCGTGCAGTCGATTCGTCGCAGTAGCTTTTCAGCTCGTCGTCCTGCGCCAGATGGGCGTAACGTCGATGCCCACAAGAAACGGTACGACCACAACGGTGACGCCGCACACGGCGGCCGAGATTGGCCAGAAGGGGGTGTCGATGAATAGAAACGCCTGTTGTAAGAGCCAAATGTTTAGGACGACGAGTCCGACTTCAAACACCGTCCACCAGCTCGTCTTCCGTACGAGAACGAATGTGACGTAGACCGCCAGCACGGGGGCAACCGAGGCGAGGAATGTTCCGGCCTCACCAGGTAAAAACGCGGGACTGGCGCTAAGCACAATTGTCACTACCGCGATGGCGACGCCGATGACCGCCCTCACGATGCGGAGGACACGATCGACCGGTGGACTTGCGGGTCCGAATATGAGCATTTTCATACGCTCATTTTGGTCGCTCGCCAGCTCATTGAAACATCCCAAAACGAGGTGTGGCGGGATCCTGAGTTGACGTTTCCAGCACTGCGCTCGCGGAGGCGGCGTTGATTTTGTTGGAGCGCCTTGGCCAAAAGCGATCGACTGTCCGTTCGAAGGGTCCTAGCCATGCGGCCGCGGAAGCGCGCCGACCGTATGACTGAACCGTCCCGGGTTTCAGGCCGCTTCGTTGCTGGCGGCTTCGTCGGCTGACGGGCCGGTTTCTTGAGCGTAATAGTTGGCCTCGAACTCGGTTGGCGGGATGTTGCCGAGGGTCGAGTGCAGCCGGGACGTGTTGTACCAATCGACTCAGCCGAAGGTCACTGCTTCGACGTCGGAAAGGGCCCTTCAAGGCGGCCGGGCGGAACGGTGATCCCGTGCGGATCGCCTCGTCCTTGAACAGCCCCATGACCGTCTCCGCGGCGGCGTTGTCATATGCGTCACTGACCTATCCGATCGACGCGACAAGCCCTGCGAGGGCGACTGTCTCAGTGAAGCGAATGGATGTGTATTGCGATCCGGCGTGACGTATCAATCCGGCCGCGACAGGGCGTCCGGAGTGGTCGCGTCACCAGCGCGCCACCTTCAAGCAGGCCTCGACGAACGCGGTGTCCTTGACCGTTGAGACCTCCCAACCGACGATCATTCTGGAGTACAGGTCGATCGCGAACGCGACCTAGACGAACCCGGACCACGTCGCGACGTAGGTGAAGTTGGTGACCCAGAAGTGGTTCGCGAACGGTGCGGTTAAGTCCCGGTTCAGGAGGTCACGGGCGCGCTTGCCGTCCTTGGCCGGGATCGTGGTCGTGGTCTTCCGGCCCCGGATCACGCTGGCCATGCCCTCGTCCCGCATCAATCGGTCGACGGTGTGCTTCGACACATCCGGGAACCCCTTGCGGGCCAGCGAGGCGGTCATCTTCCGGCGCCCGTAGAGCACCTCGGGACGTTGCAGACCTCGGGCGTCGCGTTGCCGCAGCTGCCGGAACACGTCGATGATCGCGGCATCGTCGACCGCCCGTCCCGACGGTGCGCGGCGGCGCCGCGCGCGGTATGACCTTGGAGCGACGGCGACGCCCTGCGATCGCAGGACATCGCTCGTCGACTCGACGCCATGGCCGGCCTCGCGCATCTGATCGATTAAGCGGACGAGCAGCGCTGGTGAGGGTCGAGTTCCCTCGCGAAGAAAATCGAGGCCACTCCACCCGCAACGTGCCGCTCGTGGACCGCGGGCTGATTGCCGAGCTGCGCCGCTACCTGCTCACTCATCCGAACTCCGGCGACCCGACGCGCTGTTCTGGCCGGGTAGGGGAGTGGGGTCGCACGCGCTCGACTATGGCGGCGTCCTCGACGTCGGCAGCTTCCGCCGCAACTACTTCCGGCCCGCACTGCGCGAGCTCGGCCTGCCCGACATGCGGTTCCACGACCTCCGACCACACCGCGGCGTCGCTGTGGCTCGCAGCCGGGTTCAGCACGTGGCAGGTGTCCCGCCGCCTCGGCCACGCGAACACCAACGCCACGGACGCGATCTACGCGCACCTGTACCCGAGCGACTACAGCGACGACATCGCAAATTTCGATGCGCTCAGAAGTAGGGGGTGACCGTTTGGTCCCGCCCGGTCATACTGACGAGCGGCAAGGAGGTCATCCGATGAAGATTTTCTACGCGGCACCAGGTACCAAAGCTGTCAGACAGGCGGGCAGCCTGCTTCTCCGTTCGCTCAACTGGAATGACTGGTTCGAGTTTCGGACCCTCTTCGAATTGGTCTACGTCGACGAACGCGGCGTCGAAGTGAACATTGGCAGTGTGAAAATTGGCGATCTCGAACATGAGTACAAGAACGTTGATGGCGCTGAGACGCCACTACCGCCTGCGTTCGATGAGTTGCCCCCTCGGTTTATCTCTATTGGGCAGGGCGATTCCTACTATGAGCGGCTGCTCGAAGTGCTCGGTGGCAGTCAGATGCGTGCCGTGCTCCGCGCGCTAGGCGATCTCGCTATCAATCCGTCGCGCTTTGAAGAGTTGCGTGGAATCCCACTCGTACGAAAATCACTGTTTCGAGACTTGAATGTCGCGGTGGTTAGGGGGTCCTTCGCGCGTCTAGCCCAGGGGGACTTGGTCGAGTCGGCTAATTTCCATCTCAAGTTCCAGGCAAAACCCTCGGACCCCTGGCACTCGTCAACTGCTCCGCTTCTTGATTTTGAAGTTGACCCCGAATCGATGCCACCGACGAACGTACATGCGTTGATTGGTCGAAACGGGTCCGGTAAAACGACTCTGTTGAAGGCGATGGCGCGATCTATTATTGGCAAGCCTTTTGTGCGGCCAGGAGACGGCAGTTTCGAGTTGGCGGATGCGGGTTCTGGCCTTTCGATCGCGAGTCTTGTATATGTCTCGTTCAGTGCATTTGATGAAGTAGATGTGCCTGTGCTTGATAACTCGGTCGCGTATGACCGGCCGTACTCCTACATCGGGCTTCAATACCTGAGTGAAGACGAGGGTGACAACAGTTGGTCCTGGGAGCCAGAGACCCCAGATCCACGGACCCCTGAAAAGCCAGATGCGAAGAAGGTGACGCGCGCGGCCGGTGAGCTAGGCGGCGAGTTCGCCCGAAGTGCATGGGTGGTGCGACAGCAGCCCTCATCTCTCGAACTATGGCAAGTCGCACTCGAGCTGCTCGAATCAGACCAGAACTTCAAGTCTGCCGAAGTGGCGGATCTAGCGCGGCCATCTCTCGAAGGTGAGGATGAGGAAACGTACAAGAATAGGGCGGAGAACCTATTCCGTCGTAACCTTAGCTCTGGGCACAAAATAGTCCTTCTTGCTATGACTCGCCTGGTTCAGACGGTAACCGAGCGCACCCTGGTACTCATTGATGAACCTGAAGGTCATCTTCACCCGCCTCTGCTGTCGGCGTGGATGAGGGCGCTGTCCTACTTGATGAAGGAACGTAATGGTTTAGCCGTAGTTGCAACCCATTCGCCGGTTGTTCTGCAGGAGGTCCCTCGACGTTCGGTCTACGTAATCAATCGTGAGGGCGACGAGCAGAGCGCTGACCGGGTCGACATTGAAACGTTCGCCGAGAATGTCGGAGTTCTTACTCACTCCGTATTTGGATTGGAAGTAACGAGTTCCGGTTTCTATACCCTCCTAGTGGATGCTGCAAAAGAACTCGGGGTCTACGCTGAAGTTCTACAACGATTCGACTCGCAGGTCGGGTTTGAGGGAAGGGCTTTGCTTAAGTCCATTCTCCCAGGGCGGATCGAGCCGAGAATTCCTTTTCGCCAGCGGCGGTCGCACAATGACCGTGCAGAAGGTTGAGGAGGCTTCCTGCCCCAGACTTCGGCGTAGTCGACATTCTCAGCTCCTTGCGGACGTCGACGAAGACGGTGCGTCTGCAGGGTATGAGTGCACAGGCTGTGCAAGCGGAACGGGATCTCGCAAACGCGGGCGCTGCTGAGGCGATCGCGACTGTGGTACCACGCTTCCCGGGGATGACGGCGCAGCAGGAGGACGACTTCAAGTCCGGCTACGCGAAGCTCCGGCGCAAGGAAGGCGGTGCAAGGCGCTACTACAACCGCCTGATGAAGGCTCCGCTCCTCCGGCGTTGCCCGTACTGCTACGACCGTCAAGTGTCAGAGATAGATCATTACCTTCCCAGGAGTTCCTTTGCGCGCTTGGCAGTTGTTCCTCTCAATCTCGTGCCCCTTTGTCACGGCTGCAATAAGCAGAAGCTCAATTACGCTCCGTCCCCTAGTCGTCCTCCGCTGCTGCATCCCTACTTCGACTTCGCTGAGTCCGAGCAATGGATCGGAAGCTCGCTCGACGAGGACAACTTCGTCACTACGTTTTATGTCAATGTCCCTGCGCCGTGGGATGAGGACACTCGAAAGAGGGTTGAGAACCACTTCGAAGTGATGAAGCTCGGCCAATTTTGGTCCGGAAGCGCTGCGGTCTACTTCTCAACGGTGTGGGCGCGTCTGCTGCGCATATACCGGGCTAGCGGAGTCTTCGCAGTGCAGGACTACCTGCTAGAGGAGGCCGAGCTCGTAGTCGAGGGCCATGCCGAGCCGTGGAAGTTTGCCCTGTTGATGGCCTGGGCTGAGAGCGAGTGGTTCTGTGAGTGCAGGTGGCGGGGTCTGATCATGGTCGAGCTGGAATTACTGCTCGACGATGATTACTGAACCAAGCGGAGAGCGGGGTTTTAGCGGGGATCGGCCGCCGGACCGCTGATGTCACTCGGCCACGATCCGCGTAGTTCCGGGTGGGCCCCTTGGGGCTCGAAATAAATCAGAGGCAAATCAGGAGATCGAAGGGGGCCTCGAGAGACCCTTCTGACCAGGACTTTCCTGATCACTGGACTGCGGCGGATCGCACGGTTTCTCACCGGAATGTGGGCAAAATGTGGGCACGCTTCGTGCAGCGATGAGGAGCGACATCGTCGCGGTGGAACGGAGCAATCGGTGGCTCGCAACGAGGAGCGTCGCCAGGTCGAGGTCGCCATCGAGCTCGAGGAAACCGCCCGCACGCTCGCGCACTCGACCCGGGACGTCCTGACGCCGACGGACTCCTCCCTGCTCCTCGCCGAGCTCGGCCGGGTCGCGGACCACTTGCAGCAGACGGTCCGGCAACCGAGCGCCTGGCACGGCCGGGTCGTCGACGGGCGGGAGTACCGCGGGGAGGACGAGAACGGCGACGGCGTCACCGGCACCCTTGAAGCTGCCGCGCAGCTCGAAGCAGCCGCGGACGCGCTCGACCATGCCGGCGAGGCCCTCCGTGCCGCGCGCGCCGCCAACGACGTCATGCGATGGGCGAAGGAATAGCCCCGACCCTCGCTTCGTTGGCGCTGCGCCCACCGACCGAGCGCCCGCTTCGCGGGCGCCTGTTTCAGTGTCGGACGAGGTGCGGCCGCGCATCTCGTCGTCCCTGCGGCGTCGATCTGACGCGCCGGAGGGTGTGCTGATCGCGAGGAGGCTGCGCTCCACGCAAGTCGGGGGGCAAGAGCTGGCGCTCGGACGTCCGATGTCAGCTGTACCGTCCGGTTATGCATCGCGAATTTCGGCGAAAGCATCGGTTGCGAGACAGGATCGCGGGGCGCTCGATCAGGGCGCTTCTGACCCCGCAGTCGTCTCACTGGGCACCTCGACTATGAAGTTCAACAAGGATAGCCTTCGGTCCGCTGCATTCGGGGCGAAGACGGCAGGATGAGCACGTGAACCACGAGGGGCGCGGCAAGCACGGCCGCTGTGCGCATCGCAGCGCCGCGCCATCCTCCATCCGTCCAACAAACGGACTTCCGAAGTGACCACGCTTCGTAGCCTTCAGGATGAGATCGTTTATGGACGCGATTCGAGTCACTTGCGCGTCTTCGTCAGCTCAAAAATGAACGGCACTTTGGACGCTGAACGCGTCGTTGCAGCTAAAGCAATAGAAGCGCTACATGGGCACCGCGCGTGGTACTGGGAGCGCGACGCGCCTATGGGGGTTCTTCACTCCGAGCGCGAATGCACAAGTTACGCACGATCGAGCGACAGCATCGTGCTCATAGTGGGAGACGAATTGTCTGCGATCGTGCTCGCCGAGTACGAGGCCGCATCACAAGGCGGAGCCGAGCGATACTTATTCGCACGGGGGAACATTCACAGGCCACCGGACGTAGTCGACTTTCTGGCTCGCGAACGGGACCACGTAG
Source organism: uncultured Amnibacterium sp. (assembly GCF_964244015.1). NCBI lineage: Bacteria > Bacillati > Actinomycetota > Actinomycetes > Micrococcales > Microbacteriaceae > Amnibacterium > uncultured Amnibacterium sp. The sequence goes on from NZ_CAXTHO010000001.1 coordinate 50,843, forward strand.
TCTATCGCGAATTTGAGAACACTGCTGAACTCGAGACCCACCTCTACCGAGCATTGACGCTAATACTCGTACGAAACGCTCGAGAGCAGCTCGTCCGCAGACGCTCGCGGAAGAGGTCGAAATGAACCGAAGTGCAACCCAGTGGGACGAGCTGTTCGGCTCTGGGGAAGTAGCCGACCGCGACTTTGAGAGCTTTGGCCAAGATCTCGTTGAAGCGGCACTAAGGGATGATCCCTCGGAACTTATCGGATTTATTCATCTCGCCGCCGAATTTGCACGAGGTAATCTTGAAGGCTTTGCGCTCTCTATCATCGGCTTAGGGACGGCTCGCTGGCGCGGCGACTTGAAGGGATTCGACGATGCAAACGTGTCGGTTGAGGGCGTCAGGCGTACTCTGACCCAAAACGATGTCGATCCGTCTCAGCTCAAGGCTGAGCTTCTCTTCTCACTAGCGGAACTAGAGCGCGCGCGCAGCGAACGTGACCAAGCGCTAGATGCGCTGAGGCGAGCAGTCGAAATCTTCTTAGCCCTCGATGAGCACCTAAGGGTTGCAGATTCGCTGAAACTAGCGGCTATCATAGCCTTCGAGAAGAAAGACCTTGGAGAAGCGGATCGGCTAAGCGCGCACGCGCGAGATCTATACGCTGCCCACGGTCAGACCGAGGATGCACTCGGCGTCGCGCTAAATCGGCTCCAGTATGCCTACTCCTCCGGCGAGCCAGGTATCTTACGATCTCGTCTCGATGAACTTTCTGACATCAATCTGCCTGCCTATGGCGCTGCCGTGATGGCTCGCTTCGAAGCGCTTTGGCAGACCACCGAGCCTGGTTCGAGTGAGGCCCGTGAATATTTTCGTCGAGCACTCCGTCTAGCTGATCTATCGTACGACGAGGAATTGCGGATTCTCATCCGCCGAGATCTGGGAACCTTCTACGCAAATCGGGGTCAGCGCCGGTGGGCAAGGCACTGGTGGCAGCGCGCGCGGGAGATGGCTCAAAGCGCCAGACTTCAAGAAGACGAAGCCGAAGTTCTGCGCAGCTTCGCGTTTCTGGCGGTCGAAGAGGACAATCTTGAACAGGCTGAGCAATTGTTCGGCGAAGCATCGGAACTCAGTGCCCGGTCGGGCGACACAGCAGGCGCGCTGCACGACCGCGCAGATGCTCTTGCTGCTCTGCTCGGCGCAGAACTGCAGCGCGCTGGTGCTACTTCCGCGGAGGAGGTTCGCGCGGAGTTCGACACTAAGGTTATTTCGCCTCTGCTGGGAACGCTCGACTTGCTCGAGGCCCGACGCGACGTGGTGTGGGCGGCTCGCATCGTCAGGAATCTGCAAGTTGCCTGGATTTTCAAGGAGGCGCAGGGGGAAGGAGCGGCTCTGCTTGGTGAGCGCGCGAACGGTGCCGCCGCCGCGCTCGAACCCGAGTACCGAAAGGCGCTACTCCGCGGTGCGGGCCTGCTGCTAATACAAGACGAGCAGGCATCCCAGGGTGTGGCTCGCCTTGAAGAATCCGCTCAATTGGAGGAGGACGACGCGCAGTTTATCGCAGAGGACCTATGGCAACTCGCGCTGGAAGTCGATGGCCGCCTCGGTCGCCCTCGCGAGGCGATGGCTCTGGCAGATCGGGCAATCGACTTGTTCGCTGAGACGCGTGCGCTGACGTCGCTCGGCAACGCGCTAAATGACTCGGCGCTGATGGCGGAACGTGCAATGGACCCAGTCAATGCGCGATCGCGCCTAGAGCGAGCGCGAGTTCTTGCTGAGGAGCAAAGTGACCGCGTGCTTGGGGCCCTCGTAGTGTTCAATCTTGCTCATCTTGATCGTCGCGAGGGTCGCATTGCGGAGGCGCGGCGCGGCTTTTCCGACGCAGCTCAAATGTCACTAAGTGTGGGGATACGCGAGCAGGCAATTGAGTGTGAGATTGAGCTTGGCATTTGTGATTTGATCGAAGAGAAAGATTTAAAAGGTGCCTACGAGATAGGGAGCAACGCTGAGAAGTCCGCGATTGAATTGAGGGACGATCGCCTCGTGGGCGACGCGCTGTCCCTTCAAGCCAGCGTGAACTTCGCCCAAGGAGAGTTCGGGCGAGCGGCGGATCTCTGGCGGCGCAGTATGGCGGCTGATGCGACGGCCGACCCCGGAGAACGAGAGGCGTTCATATTAGAAGCGCTGGCGCGTATTCCTGAGTACAAGCGTTTTGACCGGGAGTTGAGCCGAGCTGTTCGTCGTGCTCAGAGGACCGATACTCGTGATGGACTGGTAGGAAACTTGTGGCGCCCGGCGCTGACATGGTTGCGTGCTGGGCGGATAAAGCGTGCCGCTGAAGTACTTGCTGTGGCCGCGCTTCTCGGCGCCGAGGCGTGGGGTCAGCGCCGGCGGAGCTACTCTGCGGCGAATTATGCGGCTCTCTCGCGGGCCGGAATGCAGAGTTTGGCCGAGGGTTTGGCCGGTCTTTTTGCTGTCCAGCTTATTGACGAGTTCTCTGACGAGACTCGCACCGAGCTCCTTGCGGAAACTAGTCGACAGATCGAGCGGATAGCGGGAAGCGATGTGTCGGCAAGTCTGCTGAGGTTTCTGAGCGACGACACCGCCGAGTAGCGCTCTGGTCTTCGATCTCTGGCCAGTCGCTCGAGTTGCGGGGTCATGAGGTCGGCCGGTGGCCGGCTGTGCCCACGCCCTCGCGGTTGTTCGTTTCTGCGCGGCGAAGTGCGCGGCGTCGTACGGTCGGCGCTGCTGCGTATAAGCAGCTGCGCGGCCGGCTCCTCCGACAAGCCGCCGCGCGCGGTCGCTGCGCTCCCTTGTTCCGCGTCGACCTTCTCTCCTCTGCCGCCTTTCGAGTTGTGCTCCGCTGCGTCTCCTTGATGACACTTCGTGCCTTCACGGCAAAGCGACGAGAGAGGGAGACCATGACCGACACCACCCCACCAGCACCGCACCCGTTCAGCACGAGGCGGGCTTACTGCAACACCTCGACCCCGCCGCGCTGGTCGTTGAGACCAATGTCCGCACCGAGGGCCTCGTCCTCGGCGCCGATTTCGTCGACTGCGTCTACATCCATGGCGCGGTCGTCCCGGTTCTGGGCTGGCGCGAGACCGACGGGGTGGTGCTCGTTCGTGCGGCCAGCGCCGCACCCTCGGCGCTCGGTAGGCGCAGGTCGCCACGACTCCCGTCTAAATTGTGCAGGCCGACGACAACTCGAGGGCCAAGCGGATCGAGGAGCAGTTGAGCGAGAACGAGCTCCGGCAGCCCTGACCGACACCGACCGGGCGGTTCTCGACGTTCCCGGTGTCCCGCCGCCTCGGCCACGCGAACACCGACACCACGGCCGCGATCTACGCGCACCTGTGCCCGTGCGACTACAGCAACGATCTGGCCCGGTTCGAGGTGTTCGAGGCGCGCCCGGGGCTGTCCGGGTAAAGGTTTCAGCCGCGTCGGAGGGCGCTGCTACGTTCAGCCATCCCTCTCTGAACGGCTGTGCCTCATGGCGACCTACGGCTTCCGCATCCACACCCTGACGCCTTACCTACAGCGGCATTACAAGACGCTGCTGAACGTGGAGGACGTGTCGAGGGCGGGCGGCGAGCCGGACTCGCTCAATCAGGTTTACAACCAGCTGATCGCGATGCGCGGCGACACGAAGTTCGGCACCCCGACCTACATGACGACGCCTCCGGAGGAAGCTGTCCGGCTCGCTGCGCAGGAAGCGGCGGAGAATCTGGCGTACTTCACGGTGCTGGATGTCTCGCGGCTCGGCCGAACGATCGAGGTACTGGTGGAGACGGGCAGGGAGTCCGACCATGACGGCATTCGTCGTCGCGACGGTTCCCTGGAGGACGCCCGTGGTCGGGCGGCGATCCGCACTAGCACTGTGTTGCTCGTGTTCCCGACCGCAGGGGAGCACGCGTTCATGGTTTCAGAGGTCCGCGGGCGCGGCTCTGCTGGGGTCCTGCTGATGGACTGGGTCACTCGGCTGGCGCAGCGCGCGGCCGTGTCGTACGACGAAGGTGGCATACGGACCGAACTGCCATGGCTCAACTGGAAGCCCACCCCGCGAATCGATGGCGAGCGGCTCGACGGCATTCTGGAACGCTCGTCAAACTTCTCCTTCACCCTTCGACGTGAGGCTGTGAGCTCGACCGGAGAGCGCAAGAGCTACGACATCGAGGTGGTTCAGTACGGGCTCAAGAAGACTCCGGTCGAGGCGGTGCTCAACGTCTTGATGAAGCTGTCATCGCGCAAACATTCCGGAACGGAGGCGCAGCGACGCGTCGCGGCGGCGGCGGATGTGCTGACGCTCGTGGAGCCCGATATCACGAAGGTCGAGTTCACTGACGCCGAGATGTCGTTCGATGAGAACGGCAAGAAGCAGACCGTGACGTCAGAGACCGTGGACGAGCTGTTCATCTACCCGTTGGGCTCCGACCGTCCAAGCGCGAGCAAGTTGAAGTCGGTGGCAGGGCCCATCATCGAACGGATCGCAGCGAACCTGAACTCGCAGGTCGCGACGGATGCCGAGGAGGAGGGCGCATGAGCAGTCGCCTCGTCCCCACGCAGGTGTTCCGCGCGCACTGGAAGGCGCTGAGCGACTACCGCGGCGACAAGATCGTGCCGGACCGCACCACGCGCACCCTGGTCGTCGCGATGCCTGTCGTGGCTGGCGTGCTGTTCGGATTGCTCGGCGGTCGGCTCGGAGCGCCAGACGCGCTCCTGGCTGCCGTGTCGCTGCTGGCAGGCGGCTTCTTGGCGGCGTTCAGCCAGGTCGCCACGTTCCGTGCTCGGCTGACTGAGCGCGCCGAGATGATGCCCGATGCCGAGCGGGCCGACCGCGACTCCCTGGATGAGACCGCCGCGCATCTGCTCGTCGCCGCGTACATGTCGGGTATCACGGCGCTCGTCCTCGTGATCGCGACGAACGTTTCCGAGGACAAGCACGGTGGCGTCGTCGGCTGGTGGGGTGCGCTCGCTGTCGCCACCGGGCTGCACGTGCTGATCGTGTTCGCTATCGCGATTCCGCGCCTCTACAACGCCTACGCCCACACCAACGGCGTCCGCAAGGAGCTGAGCGGGACGCATCGCGGCCGACGCTGACGCAAGCCGTTCAGCGAAGCAGCAGGGATCTGACGACGACGCCTACCAATACCGTGCCGCCGACGGCAGTGGCGACGAGTATCGCCGCGAGCACCATCAGAAAGCCGAAACGTACGGTCGTCGCCCAGTCACTGCTCGACGCGCGCCACATGTAGCGGAGCAGGCGGTGCATCCATGTCGCACGGCGCGTCTTGAGCGAGTGAGGGTTCTGCGGTCGGCGAAAAGCCGGAGGTTCCGAAGCCACTTGTTTCCACCATCGTTCAGCAGCACCGCGGGTACGGCGCTGATGGCGACTGGTGGAGGGGTCACCGCGTTCTGCTCCTGATTCCGCTCGGGCCGGAGGAGCAGCCGTTCGGTGGCCACTGTCGCTCTGTTCGTTTGAATCGGCTCCTGCAGCGCGTACCGGCACTCAGAGGCTCTCGACGCATTAGGGGTTTTGCTGCTGCTGTACCCCGATTGTCCGTCAGGCGGGGGACATCGTCAAGCCGGAGCCGCGGGGTTTGGCTGGGATCTGTCGTGCCAGCGCCTAGGCCGATCGGCCGCGATCCGCGTAGTTACGGGTGGGCCCCGTGGGGCTCTAACCCACGACCCGCGGATTGAAATTTCGAGAGGTCTGGGGTTTGCAACCACCGTGTGTCGTGGCGACTGCACGGACCCCAAATTCCGCAATGATCAGTAGTTCCGCAAGCTTCTGTCTGTCTGGTCTTCAGAGCGTCAGCTTCGCTGCCACTGGTGTCAAACGCGACAGGTGGTAAAGACCACGATGCTGAACGCGCTGCTCGCCGCCGGCAGGCCGACGGACCGGGTCGTGACGGTGGAGGAGACCTTCGAGCTGAAGCTGCCCGGCCGCGACGCGGTCGCGATGCAGTGCCGGCAGCCGAGCCTCGAAGGGACGGGCGAGATCACCCTGCGGCGCCTGATCAAGGAGGCGCTGCGCATGCGGCCGGACCGCATCGTCGTCGGCGAGGTGCGGGAGGCGGAGGCGCTGGACCTGCTGATCGCGCTGAACAGCGGTGTCCCGGGGGCGTGCAGCATCCATGCGAACTCGGCGCGGGACGCGCTCGTGAAGCTCTGCACGCTGCCGCTGCTGGCGGGCAGGAACATCGACGCCGGGTTCGTCGTGCCGACGGTGGCGTCCGCGGTCGACCTCGTCGTGCACTGCGAGCTGCAGCGCAGCGGGCGGCGGCGGGTGAAGGAGATCCTTGCGCCGACCGGGGCCCTCAGCGCTCCCGCCGTCGAGGGCGGGGTGATCGAGGCGACGCGGCTGTTCGCGCTCGACGGCGACGTCCTCCGGGCGACGGGCGGCTTGCCGCCGAAGCAGGAGAAGTTCCTCGCCGTGGGGCTCGACCCGGCTCGGCTGGTCGGGAGCGCCGCGTGATCCCGCTGCTCGGCGCGGTCGGCGGCACCGGGGTCGTACTCGTGGCATCGCCGTGGCTGTGGCCGCGGCGCACCCGGGTGGTCCCCGCTTCGAACCGCTGGTCGTCGTCCGTCGAGGACCGCCTCGGGCGCGCGGGGTTCCCCGGCACGGCGCCCGGCGTCTTCGTCGCGATGTCGTTCGTGATCGGGCTGGCCGGCGCCGCAGTGGTGCTCGCACTCACCGGTTTGACCGCGGTCGCCGTGCTGACGCTGATCGTCGGCGCCCTCGCCCCGTGGACGGTGGCCGGATGGCGCGCCCGGAGCCGGCAGCATGCGGCCCGCGGCCTCTGGCCCGAGGTCGTCGACCACCTCGTCGCCGCCATCCGCGCCGGCATGCCGCTGCCCGACGCGCTCGCATCGCTGTCGGAGCGCGGCCCCGCCCCGCTGCGGCCCGGGTTCCGCCGCTTCGAGGACCGGTGGCGGCGAACGGGCACGGTCGGCCCTGCGCTCGACGACCTGAAGCAGCACTTCGCCGACCCCACCTCCGACCGCCTGATCGAGGTGCTGCGGATGGCGCGGGAGGTCGGCGGCACCGAGCTGCCGAGCGTGCTGCGGGACCTGGCGATCCACCTCCGGCAGGATCTCGCCCTGCGCGCGGAGGTGGAGGCGCGGCAGAGCTGGGTCACGAACGCCGGCAAGCTCGGGCTCGCGGCGCCGTGGATCGTGCTCGGGCTGCTCTGCACCAGACCGGAGGCGGCGCAGGCGTACGCGACGCCGCAGGGCACGCTGCTGCTGCTGGCCGCGGCCGTCGTCACGCTCGTCGCCTACCGGGTCATGCTCGCCATCGGGCGGCTGCCCGAGGACCGACGGTGGTTCCGGTGACGCCCGAGCTGTGGCTCGCCCTCGCGCTCGGCCTCACCGCGGGCGTCGGATTCTGGAGCGTCAGCACCCGCCTCCCGGCGCTCGGCCGGCCGCGCCTCGCGACCCGGATCGCGCCCTACCTCCTCGACGTGTCCGCCGAGGCGCGCCGCCTGCAGCGACCCACGGTCGTCGATCCCGTCCCCGTGCTCGGCCTGATGGCCACACCGGCGCTCGAGGTGTTCCAACGCGCGTTCGGCGCTCTGCTCGGCAGCTCGGGCGGCGCCGCGGTGCGCATCGCCCGGGCGGGCAGGACCTGGACCGTGGAGGGGTACCGGCTGCGGCAGCTGCTCTGGGCAGTCGGCGGCGGACTCGCCGGTACCGCGCTCGGTGCGCTGGCGGCCGCGAACGGCAGCCCCGCGGCACTCGTCGCGGCACCGGTCGTCGGGGTGATGCTCGGCCCGCTCCTGAGGGACCGCCTCCTGATCGCGGAGGGCACGCGTCGCGCCGCGCGGATCGATAGCGAGCTGCCGACGGTGCTCGAGTTCCTCGCGCTGAGCCTGAGCGCGGGGGAGGGGGTCCGCGACGCGCTGCGCCGGGTCGCGCGCGTCGGCTCGGGCACGCTGGCGGACCTGATGCAACGCGTCGTCGACGAGTCCGCGGTCGGGGTATCCCTCCCGGTCGCGCTGACGGCGCTGGCCGACGAGCTGCAGATCCCCTCGCTCACGCGGAGCCTGACCCACCTGGTCGCGGCCCTCGAGCGCGGCTCACCGCTCGCTGAGGTGCTGCGTGTCCAGGCCTCCGACGCCCGCGATCACGCCCGCCGCGGCCTGCTCGAGGCGGCGGGGAAGAAGGAGATCGGGATGATGGTCCCGCTCGTCTTCCTGATCCTCCCGGTGACCGTGGCCTTCGCGGTGTTCCCGGGGATCCTGGTGCTGCAGACGCAGCTCTGAGCTTCCAGCCTTGGGCCTGACGCAGGAAGGTCATCGGTCCGATCAGGCGAGGTCCTTGTCTGGGCCGTCGGAGGACCGTGCCTGAAATCCGTTCCGTTCGTCAACTGCTCGCCGCTCGCGGGCTGCGAAGAACTGCAATTCCGTCACCCCTCGTGCCCGCGACTCCTCGACGAGTACGCCTCGGAGAATCCGTCGCTCCAGTGGAGCGGGAGCGAGGTCACGTCGACCTCGCCGCCGAGACCCTCGGCGATCGCCTGCACGGTCGGGTAAACGGGCGGCCTCGGTCTCGATGACCTCTGAGGCGTACTCGGCCGATCAGGATCGGTGCAGTGCGGTCCGGTCGCAGGCGAGCATCACGACAGCTGGTCCGAGGCCTCACGCAGGACACGATCAGACGTTGACGTCGAAACCAAGATCGGTGTCGGATGCGGCCTGCCCGCCTCCGATGCCCCAGTTCTCTGCTGGGCTCTCGCGCAACACAATCGTGACGTGGTCCTTCGGCACACCGAACCGATCGAGCCGACTCACGATCTCGCGGTAGAGGTTCCGCTTGGCATCGATCGAGCGGCCGATGAAGCAGTCGATGGTCACGAGCGTGTAGAACTCGGGCTGAGTCAGATGCGGGGCAGTCGCAAAGCGGTGCGGCTCGTGCGCGACGAGGCGAACATGCTTGTCGCCTGGAGGAATTCTGAAGCTCGCGACGAGCGCGTTATGGACCGCGTCGATGATCGCGGCTTCGTCCGCTGGGCTGTACTGACGGCGAACTTCGACGAGGGAACTCGGCACATGCCCAGTCTGGTCCGCTGACCCCTGTGGACAACTTTCGACGCCATAGCTGCGAAATCGTCACACTGGCGCGACGTCGCTACCCATGGAGGCCCCGATGCGGACGCAGCCCACGTTTCCCCGAACCGACCTGGTCGTCGATGACGACCCCGAGCGCGGCGACGTGCCCGGCTGGGTGCTCGTCACGATGATGACCGCCGGTCTCGTCGTGCTGCTCTGGGGTGTCGCAGGGCCGGCGCTCACCGGGCTGTTCAACCAGGCGATCACGAGCGTCAGTGGCTTGTGAACCCCGGCCTGTGAACGACGCGGCGGAGCGCGGCAGCGCGCCCGCCGAGTTCGTGATGACGACGGTCCTCCTGCTCGCGCTGGTGCTCGGCGTGCTGCAGGTCGGCGCGGTCCTGCTCGTCCGGAACACCGCGCTCGACGCCGTCGCGGAGGGGGCGAGGTGGTCCGCGATCGTCGGCAACTCGGATGCGGACGGCGTCGCCCGGGCGCAGCAGGTGCTCACGGACAGCCTCGGTCCTGCGTACGCGTCCGGCGTCATGGCGTCGAGGACCGTGTGGCAGCAGCAGCCCGCGACCGTGGTCAGCGCGCGGATCCCGCTGCCCGTCATCGGCCTGTTCGGGCCGCCGGCCGCGATCGAGGTGACCGGGCATGCCGCACTCGAACCCGAGCCCTGACGACGGATCCGCAGCGGTCGAGGTGCTCGTGCTCGGCGTGCTGCTGCTCGTCCCGCTCGTCTACCTCGTGCTGACCATCGCGGCCCTCCAGGGCGCGTCGTTCGCCGCGGAGGGCGCTGCGCGACAGGTTGCCAGGAGCATCGCGCTCGCGGCGACCGACGCCGAGGGACGGCGCGCGGCCGACGCGGCGGCGACCGTGGCGCTCGCCGACTGGCACGTCGACCCCTCCGCGGCCGGCGTCGAGGTGCGCTGCGTGCCCGACCCCGGCGACTGCATCACGGCGCGCGGCACGGTCGACGTGCGGGTGCGGGTCGCCGTGGCGCTTCCGCTGCTGCCGCCGGCGCTCGGGCTGGGCGCACCCGGCGCGATCCCGATCGAGGCGCGGTCCGTCCAGCGCGTCTCGATGTTCGCGATCGCCCGATGAGGCGGCAGGAGGAGGGCGCAGCGGTCCCGTTGATCGTCGGCCTGTTCGCGATCGCCCTCGCGTTCGTCGTGATCGCCGCTGGAGCGACGAGCCTGCACCTCGACCGCCTCCGGCTGCTGACCGTCGCGGACGGCGCGGCGCTCGCGGGCGCGGAGTCGTTCCGCGTCGCCGACGTCTCGGTCAGCGGGAACGAGGTGATCCCGGCGCTGACCTCCTCCGCGGTCCGGGAGGCGGTCGACGCCTACGTCGCGGACGCGGCGGCTCCTGGACTCGAGGACCTGACGGTCGTCCAGGCCGCCACCGCCGACGGCCGCGGCGCCACGGTCGAGCTGCGGGCGACCTGGCGCCCTCCGCTGGTCGGCCCGCTGCTGCCGGACGGCCTCCCGGTCACGGTCACCTCGACCGCGGCAGCCCGCTTCCGCTGACGACGCTCCGTTGTGTAGGAAGGTCCTTCCTACAAAACGGAGGGTCGGGCCGGGCGCGGGATGAAGCGGGGCACCCAGCGGGCGAGCAGGCCGGCGCCGAGCAGCCCGACCACGCCGAGCGTCGCGGCCGCGACGGAGAGCGAGAACACGGCCGTGAGCGCGGAGAGCGCCAGCGGCGCGGAGGCGTTGCCGACGTCGCCCGTGAACCGGTAGGCGCCCAGGAACGGTGCCGGGTCGTGCCGCGGTGCGAGATCAGCGCCGAAGGTCATCAGGATGCCGCTGCCGATACCGTTCGCGAGCGACATCGCGATCGCGACGGCGACGAACCAGGTGGCCGCGCCGGATCCGCCTGTGGCGAGCGCGAGCCCGACGACGACCGCGAGCGCGATGTGCCCGAGTCCCAGCCCGATCATCGATGGCACAGCGCTCCACAGCCGGCCGAACCGGTCCATGATCTGCCCGCTGGTGAAGAACAGCGCGAGGTCCACGGCGCCGGCAATGCCGATGATCAGCGCGATCGAGCCCTCCTGCAGGCCGAGGCTCACCCCGGCCAGCGGCAGGATCACCTGCCGGCTCGATCGCAGCCCGCCGATCAGTGCTGCGCCGAGCCCCATCCGCGCCAGCACCTTCCGGTGCCGGCCGATCGTCCGGAACAGCCCCTCCCGCACCACATCCCCCTCCACGATGCGGATCGCCGCGGTCGGTGTCTGCAGGGCGGAGCGGCGCTCGGCCAGCGCCGCGGCGGGGTCGGGCAGCACCAGCAGGATGATCGCGACCAGCACGCAGGCGACGACGTCGACCAGGAAGACGGCCCGCGTGCTCCCGGTGATGCCGATCACCAGCGCGGCGAGGAACGGGCCGAGGAAGTAGCCGGCGCGGAACATCCCGCCGAGCAGCGACAGCGCCCTCGCCCGGTGGGAGACGGGGACGAAGGTGGTCATGAACGCCTGGCGGGCGAGCGCGAACGATGCGGTCGCGATGCCGATCAGCAGCACCCCGAGTCCGAGCACCGCCGGTGTGGTCGCGAGGAGGCAGAGCACCAGACCGGCGAGCGCGGCGACGGCGGACCCGAGCATCGCGGTGCGCTCACCGACCTTGGCCACGATCCAGCCGCTCGGGATGTCGCCGATCAGGGTGCCGATCATGATCAGCGCCGATACGAAGCCCGCCAGCGCGAGCGATCCGCCGAGCCGAACGGCGTCCACGGGGATGATCGGGATGATCGCGCCCTCGCCGATCGCGAACAGCAGGCTCGGGAGGTAGACGGGCAGCGCGACCGATCCGAGACGGAAGCTGCCGGCGGTCGTCATCGCCCAGCACGGTACGCCCGCGCTTCCGCGCGTCCGCCGAGTACGCTGTCGGCCCGTGCAACTCGACGTCGGCCCCCGCATCGCGGCCCTCCGCTCCACCCTCGGCGACGTGGTCGCGGTGGTGGACGTGGACGCGCTCCGCACTCGCATCGTCGAACTCGAGGCGCAGGCATCCGCCCCCGACCTCTGGGACGACACGGACGCCGCGCAGAAGGTGACGAGCGAGCTCAGCCATGCGCAGTCGGACCTCGCGCGCGTCATCGGGGTCGAGGCCAGGCTCGACGACCTCGAGGTGCTGGCCGAGCTCGTCGACGCGGAGACGGACGAAGAGCAGGCCGCCGAGTCCGCCACGGAGGTGGAGGCCGAGCTCAAGGCGGTCGAGCGGACCGTCGGCGAGCTCGAGGTGCAGACGCTGCTGAACGGCGAGTACGACCCGCTGCCGGCGGTCGTCACCATCCGCGCCGGCGCCGGCGGTGTCGACGCCGCGGATTTCGCCGAGATGCTGATGCGGATGTACCTGCGCTGGGCGGAGCAGCACGGGTTCACGGCCACGGTCATGGACACCTCCTACGCGGAGGAGGCGGGCATCAAGTCCGCGACCTTCGAGATCGACGCCCCGTACGCGTTCGGCAACCTCTCCGTGGAGGCGGGGACGCACCGCCTCGTGCGGATGAGCCCGTTCAACTCCGCGGGCAAGCGGCAGACCAGCTTCGCGGCGGTCGAGGTGATCCCGCTGCTCGAGGAGAGCGGCGAGATCGAGGTGCCGGAGAGCGACATCCGCGTCGACGTGTTCCGCTCCTCCGGTCCCGGCGGGCAGAGCGTCAACACGACCGACTCCGCCGTCCGCATCACCCACCTGCCGACCGGTCTCGTCGTCTCGATGCAGAACGAGAAGAGCCAGATCCAGAACCGGGCGGCCGCGATGCGGGTGCTGCAGTCCCGCCTCCTGATCCAGAAGCGGGAGGAGGAGGCGGCGAAGAAGAAGGAGCTCGCCGGGGTCATCACCGCGAGCTGGGGCGATCAGATCCGCAATTACGTGCTCGCGCCGTACCAGATGGTCAAGGATCTGCGCAGCGAGCACGAGGAGGGCAACCCCTCGAGCGTGTTCGACGGCGCGCTCGACGGCTTCCTGTCGGCCGGCATCCGCTGGCGGAAGCGGAGCACGGCCTGACCCGGATCGGTCCGCGCGGGCGGGCTCCGGCGGGTTCCTCCGACGTCGCAGGGACGCCGCTGCGGAACATGAACGTCGGCGATGGACTTCGCCTGTCGGAGCCGGGGCTGCGAGTCGGGCACCTATGGTGGCTGCCGTCATGATCCGATTCGAGTCCGTCACCAAGCGATACCGGGGCGCCCCGCGCCCCGCGCTGGACGATGTGACGCTCGAGATCGGCGCCGGAGAGTTCATCTTCCTGGTGGGTGCGTCGGGCAGCGGCAAGTCGAGCCTGCTGCGCCTGATGCTGCGGGAGGAGAAGCCGACGTCCGGCGAGATCCACGTGCTGGGCCAGCGCCTCACCTCCATCTCCACCCGCAAGGTGCCGTACTTCCGGCGCAGTCTCGGCGTGGTCTTCCAGGACTTCCGGCTGCTGCCGAACAAGACGGTCTACGACAACGTCGCGTTCACCCTGCAGGTCATCGGCAAGTCCAAGGGCTTCATCCAGACCACCGTGCCGGACGTGCTCGAGACGGTCGGGCTCGCGGAGAAGTCGGCGAACTTCCCGAACGAGCTCTCCGGAGGCGAGCAGCAGCGCGTCGCGATCGCGCGCGCCGTCGTGAACAGGCCGTCGATCGTGCTCGCCGACGAGCCCACCGGCAACCTCGACCCCCGCACCAGCGAGGGCATCATGCAGGTGCTCGAGCGCATCAACCAGCAGGGCACCACCGTCGTGATGGCGACCCACGATGTCACCATCGTCGACCGGGCGCAGAAGCGCGTCGTCGAGCTGGTGCAGGGCAGGATCATCCGCGACGAGCACGAGGCGACCTACGTCACCAGCTCGATCAAGCTGCCGAAGCTGTCGACCGCGGCGACGCCGGTGCAGCGCGACGGCGCGGTGCCGCTCTGGGCCAGGCGCGGGCAGCAGTCCTCCGCTGCCGCGACCGGTGCGCAGCCCGCCGTCGAGTCCGCACCGGCTCCCGTCGCGCCGCCCGCTCCTGCCGCTCAGCCCGCTCCGATCTGGGTGCGGGCCGAGACCGGCCCGGTGCTGCTGCCCGGCGAGCACGCGCCATGGCGGGCCGCTCCCGTCGCGCCGCCCGCCGAGCAGCCGGACGCCGACGGCCGCTCCCTGTTCTTCGCCGCGCCGGTCGCCGCGCAGCACGCCGGGACGGGCGCCGTGCCGATCGCGCAGACCGAGCCTGGCCTGACCGACGAGGATCTCGCCGCCACGGGGGACGGCGACCTCCGCGGTGTCGCGCGGCACCGCGACCAGCTGCCCGATCACCTCGACTTCATCACCGGGCTCGGCCTGCGCGGCAGGACGGGTCACGACGACGAGGTGGGGCCGTCCTCATGAGGCTGGGTCTGGTGCTGAGCGAGGCCGGCAGCGGCCTCCGCCGCAACTTCTCGATGGTCGTCTCGATCGTGCTCGTCACCTTCGTGTCGCTCACCTTCGTCGGCGTCGCGGCGCTGATGCAGCTGCAGATCGGCCAGATGAAGGGCTTCTGGTACGACAAGGCGCAGGTCGCGGTCTACCTCTGCAATGACGCGGTGCAGAACTCGAACTGCCCGAGTGCCGCGACGACGGACGAGATCGCGGCTGTGAAGACGGCGCTCTCCAGCGCCCCGGTGAAGACCTTCGTGAAGTCGTTCCGCTTCGAGGACCACCAGCTCGCCTACACGAACTTCAAGAAGCAGTTCAAAGGCAATCCGGTCGCCGATTACGTGACGCCGGACATCCTGAACGAGGCGTTCTGGGTGAATCTCAACGATCCGAACCAGTCTGCGGTGATCTCCGAGGCGATCAGCGGCATGCCCGGGGTCGACGCGGTCACCGACCAGCGACGGCTGCTGGACCAGATCTTCGCGGTGCTGAACACCGCCTCCATCACCGCTGCGACCATCGCGGCGCTGATGCTCGTCGCCGCGGCGCTGCTCATCTCGACGACGATCCGGCTCTCCGCGTTCTCTCGACGGCGGGAGATCGGCATCATGCGGCTGGTCGGCGCCTCGAACCGGTTCATCCAGACGCCGTTCATCCTGGAGGGCGTGTTGGCGTCGCTCATCGGATCGGTGCTCGCCGCCGCCGCGACGATCGGGATCGTGCAGTTCTTCATCCAGGGCTACCTGCAGACGGCGCAGCGCGACATCAACTTCGTGACGATCTCGGAGGCGATCGTCGTCGTCCCGATCCTGATCGGCGCCGGGGTCGTGCTCGCCGCGGTCTCCGCGAACGTCGCGATCAGTCGCTACCTCCGGGTGTAGGCGGTATCTGCGGGTCTGAGCGGCGGTAGGCTGACGGGCTGCGAATCGCAGGTCGAACGGTCTTCAGGAGGTGTCGCATGCCCAGGGAGCAGGGTCGCAAGGTCGTCGCCACGAATCGTCGCGCGCGCCACGACTACACCATCGAGGACACGTACGAGGCCGGCCTCGTGCTGACTGGCACCGAGGTGAAGTCGCTGCGGCAGGGCCGTGCCTCCCTCGTCGACGGCTACGCCTACATCGACAACGGGCAGGCGTACCTCGACTCGGTGCACATCCCGGAGTACAACCAGGGCACCTGGACGAACCACCCGCCGCGGCGGACCAGGAAGCTGCTGCTGCACAAGCAGCAGATCCTGAAGCTGTACTCCGAGGTGCGGGAGGGCGGCTACACGCTCGTGCCGCTGTCGCTGTACTTCTCGGACGGGAACGCGAAGGTCGAGCTCGCGCTCGCGAAGGGCAAGCGCGAGTACGACAAGCGGCAGACGCTCCGCGAGCGGCAGGACAACCGCGAGGCCCAGCGCGCGATGTCGTCGCGGCGGCACCTCGGCGAGTGAAGGTCGCGCACTGCGACCCTTCGCACCCGACACGACCGATCGGATCGGAACACGACGTCGGCGGTCGTGGTTACACTCGTCGAGCCCCGAGAGGGGTGACAACTCCACAGTGCGACAGTGGCTTCGTGTTTCCGCCAGGGGATGATCGGTTTCGACATTGCCTGTTCAACGACGGAAAGCGGGCCGAGGATGCGTGCTTATCTCGTTAACGACGCACGCAAACAACAGGTGCCAGTAAGTCTCGCACCGCGTTCACGCTCGCTGCCTAAGCCAGTGTGACGCCGTCGGCCCGGGTGTCGCCTCCGACCCGGTAGCCGGCGTCAGCTAGGGGGCTTGCTGCGGATGCTCCGCCTTGGGGCACCGTGGGACTTCAACCAGGGCTGGGCCTGTCGATCGCAGTCCGTCTGCGGTAAGGATCGGGGCCGAGTAGAACGACACACGCAGACTGCGCCCGGAGAAAACGTGGTTCCACAGCAGTGGACGGGGGTTCGATTCCCCCCATCTCCACGAATCGCCGAGTCACTGTCGCACTGCAGGAGCAGGATCCGCACTATGACGGTCCTCATCGTGCTGTCCGGTCCTCCGGGCGTCGGCAAATCCAGCGCGGGCGACGCGCTTGCAGCGGTCCACCCGGCTGCGCGGCTGTCCATCGACGACGTCGAGGAGGCGATGCGCGCCTCCGGCATCGCGTTCGCCGACACCGGCGTCGCCGCCTACGAGGTCGTCCGCGCCGCCGCGGAGCAGAACCTCGCGATCGGGCAGGACGTGATCGTAGATGCGGTGAACGACTCCGCGCCGGCACGCGAGACCTGGTCCCGAGCGGCGCATGCGACCGGCGCCCGATTGCTGATGGCGGTGCTCGCGATCGCCGACCCCGAATTGCACCGCGCACGGCTGGAGGGGAGGACGAGGCCGTTCTCCCGCATCCCCGAGCCGGAGTGGCCAGCGGTGCAGGCGCTGATCCGTCAGACCGAGCCGTGGGGCCCAGAGGTGCTGCGCCTCGACGCCACCCGCACCCCGGCCGACCTCGCGACCTCCCTGCTCGCCGAGCTCGACGTGCTCACGCCTGGTGCCGCCCGACCCGCTGCCGGGCGGCACGAAGCGTGAGCGACGTCGGTTACGGGTGGAGAACCACCTTGATGCAGCCGTCCTTCTTGTCGCGGAAGGTCTCGTACATCTCGGGCGCCGCGTTCAGCCCGACCTCGTGGGTGACGAGGTCCATGGTGCCAAGCGGGTCGGTGTCGTCCTCGACCAGGGGCAGCAGGTCGCCGAGCCAGCGCTGCACGTTGCACTGGCCCATCCGGATGCTGACCTGCTTGTCGAAGAGCGTCATCAGCGGCGTCGGGTCCGCCGTCCCGACGTAGACGCCGGACAGAGAGACCGTCCCGCCTCGGCGGACCGCGTCGTAGGCGGTGTTCAGCGCGACGAGCTTGTCGACGCCGACCGTGGTCATGGCCGCCTGCGCGATCGGATCGGGCAGCAGGCCGACCGCCTTCTGCACGAGGCCGACCGCGCCCTGGCCGTGCGACTCCATGCCGACCGCGTCGACGATGCCGTCCGGTCCGCGGCCGTCTGTGGCGTCCTTCAGCTTCGCGACGACGTCGCCGTCGATGTCGAACACCTCCGCGCCCCACTTCGCCGCGAGCGCGCGGCGCTCGGGCACCGGGTCCGTCGCGACGACGCGGTAGCCGAGGTACCGGCCGATCCGGGCGGCGAACTGGCCGACCGGGCCGAGCCCGAGCACGCCGAGCGTCCCGCCCTCCGGTACCGCCGCGTACTGCACGCCCTGCCATGCCGTCGGGAGGATGTCGGACAGGAAGAGGTAGCGCAGGTCGGGCAGGTCCGTGCCGATCACCGTCGCGTTGAAGTCCGCGAGCGGCACCCGCAGCCGCTCGGCCTGGCCGCCGGGGATCTCGCCGTAGAGCTCGGTGTAGCCGTAGAGCGCCGCAGCGGTCCCGTGCTCGTGCACCTGCGTCGTCTCGCACTGGGAGTGGAGCCCGCGGTCGCACATGAAGCAGGCGCCGCACGCGATCACGAAGGGGATGACCACCCGGTCGCCGACCTTGACCCGGTTCACGCCGGCGCCGACCTCCTCCACGATGCCCATCGTCTCGTGGCCCAGCACGTCCCCCTTGTTCAGGAACGGGCCGAACAGGTCGAAGAGGTGGATGTCGGAGCCGCAGATCGCGGCGGAGGTGACACGGATGATCGCGTCGGTCGGCTTCAGGATCGTCGGATCCGGTACCTCCTCCACCGAGACGGTCGTGGTGGCCTGCCAGGTGAGTGCGCGCATGCCGACATCACAGCGGTCGCGTCTGGACGCGAGACCGGCGTCCGCTGTGTGCTCAGCCCGGGAGCGAGCCGGTCGATTCGAGGGCGAGGAGGCGGACCTTCGTCTCCGGGCCGCCGAGGTAGGCGCCGACCGTGCCGTCGGAGCGGGTGACCCGGTGGCACGGGATCACGAGCGGCAGCGGGTTCGTCGCGCAGGCCGTGCCGACCGCGCGGACCGCGTTCGGAGAGGACGTCCGCGCCGCGAGCGCCGCGTAGCTGACGCGCTCGCCGTAGGGGACGGCGCGGAGGCGGCCCAGTACCTCCAGCCGGAACCCCCGGGCGAGACGGGTGTCGACCGGCAGTCCGAAGGCGTCGTGCGCGCCGGCGAAGTAGGCGTCGAACCAGCGGGCGGCGTCGTCCAGCCGCGCGGGCGTGCGGAGGATCCGGGGTCCGATCCGATCCGCGAGGGACTGCAGCACCGCCTCCAGCCCCTCCCGCTCGAACGCGACGCGCGCGACCCCGACCTCGGTGGCCGCGATCAGCAGCGTGCCGACGGGGGAGTCGACGGTCCGGTAGTGCACGTCGAGCTCCGTCGCTCGGGACTCGAGCCGTTCGTGGAGGCGGGTCAGCAGGGCCGGGTCGGTCGGGGGCGTGAGCAGGGTCATCGGTCCTCCAGGACGAGCAGCGTGCGGAGCGTGCGGATGCCGTCGGAGCCGGCCTTCCTCGCGGCGGCCGGGGTGGTCCCGGTGACGAGCGCGACCTCGTCGAACGGCAGGCCGGCGAGGTGATGGTGGACGACCGCGGCGCGCTGACCGTCCGGCAGGCGTGCCAGTGCCGCCCAGAGGTCGAGATCGCGTCCGCGCTCGGGGACCGGGGAGTCGGGCACGCCCTCCTCCGGGATCACGATGCGGGCGGAGGCGCGCAGCACGTCGAGCGCCTTCCGGTGCGCGATCGTCGCGAGCCAGCCGCGCACCCGGTCGCCCTCGAAGCGGTCCCAGGCGTGCAACGCGGCGAGGAACGTCTCGCTCCACGCGTCCTCCGCGTCGTGCTCTGGCAGCAGGCCGCGGCAGACGCGCCAGACGACGTCGCCGTGCTCGGCGACGATCCGCTCGAAGGGTTCCCTCACATCAGGTCAACGGGCGGAGGGGGGCAGATGTGAGGAGAGGATCTGCAGCACCTCGTCGTGCACGAGCGCGTTCGTCGCGAGGGCGGTGCCGCTCCAGGGTCCGGCCGTCCCGTCGAGGGCGGTGAAGCGCCCGCCCGCCTCCGTGACGATCGGGATCAGCGCCGCGATGTCGTAGACCTTCAGGTCGTGCTCGCCCGCCATGTCGAGCTGCCCCTCCGCGACGAGCATGTAGGCCCAGAAGTCGCCGAGCGCCCGCGCCCGCCACGACGCTCGGGTGAGTGCCAGCAGCGGGTCCAGCCAGCCGGCGTCGTCCCAGCCCTGGATCGCGTTGTAGCTGATGAACGCGTCCTCGAGACGCCGGACGCCGGACACCTCGATCGCCTCCGGCTCGCCCGCCGGCAGCGCCGCGGCCCACGCGCCCTGCCCGATCGCACCCCACCACCGGCGGCCGAGTGCGGGCGCGGAGGCGACACCGATCACGGGCTCCCCGTCGATCGCGAGCGCGATCAGCGAGCCCCAGACGCTCTGGCCGCGGAGGAAGTTCGTGGTGCCGTCGATCGGGTCGACGATCCACTGCCGGCCGTCGGCGCGCTCGCCGCCGTACTCCTCGCCGAGGATCGCGTCGTCCGGCCGCTCGGTGGCCAGGATGTCGCGGATCGCGCGCTCCACCGCCTGGTCCCCGTCGGTGACGGGCGTCCGATCCGGTTTCGTCTCGACCGCCAGATCCGCGGCGCGGAACCGAGCGCTGCTCTGCACGTCGGCGGCGTCCGCGAGGCGGAGCGCGAGGGCGAGGTCGTCGGCGAGGTCCAGCACGAGCTTCATCTTTCAGGAGTTCTGGCGCGGGTGCCGCGGCCCTGCGCGCCGTCTCCGCCCGACTCTTCGTTTTGTAGGCAGGTTCTGCCTACAAAACGGAGAGTCCGGTCAGGCCTCGTCGGCGCCGATGATCCGGCCGCCCTGGGCGTCGAGCAGCTTCTGGAGGGATTCCAGGCGGCGCTTGCCCGCCTCGCCGAGCTCGCCCGCGGCGACGCGGTCGACGATCTCCCAGTCGTGCGCGTCGGCGAGCCGGATGCCGCCCGGCGGCTCGGCGATCGGATGGGATCGCGCCGCGAACGACCGGAGGATGTTGGCCGGGTCGACGTGCCCGAGCCCGAACGAGCGGATCCCCGGGGTGTCGATGACCCAGCCCGCCGCCGGCAGGCCCGCCGCGCGCTCCTCCTCCGTCGCGTAGAGCCGCAGCGCGACCGAGGAGGAGGAGGTGTGGCGCCCGCGCCCCGTGACCGCGTTCACGTCGCCGACGGCGCGCAGCGCGTCGGGGACGAGCGCGTTGACGAGCGTCGACTTGCCGACGCCGGAGTGCCCGACGGCGACGGTCGTGTGGCCGAGCAGCGCTGCCCGGATCTCGTCGAGCCCGGAGCCCAACGCCGTGGTCAGGATCGCGAGGTCGATCGGCGCGAACTCGGCGATCAGCGCGGCCGGGTCGGCGAGGTCGGTCTTCGTGATCAGCAGGATCGGCGCGATGTCCGCGTCGAACGCCGCCACGAGGTACCGGTCGATGAGCGCCGGCCGCGGCTCCGGGTTCGCGGCCGCGACGACGGTGAGCAGCTGGTCCGCGTTCGCGACGATGACCCGCTCGACCTCGTCGGTGTCGTCCGCGCTGCGCCGCAGCACCGTCTCGCGCGGCGTGATCCGCACGATGCGGGCGAGGGAGCCCGTCTCGCCGGTCAGGTCGCCGACGATGTCGACCCGATCCCCGACGACGACGCCCTCCTTGCCGAGCTCGCGGGCGCGGGTCGCGAGCACGGCGCGCTCGTCGTCGCCGTCCTCGTCGACGAGGACCTGCATCCGGCCGCGGTCCACCGCGAACACGCGGCCCGACACGGCCGCCTCGTGAGCGGGCCGCTGCTTCGTGCGCGCCCTCGTGCCCTTCCGGTTCGGGCGCACCCGGACGTCGGACTCGTCGTAGTCCTCGTACGGCTCGTCCTCCTCCGTCATCCAGCTCACGGGAGCATCCGCGTCCACAGCTCGACGAACCCGGGCAGGGTCTTCGCCGTCGTCGCGACGTCCTCGACCGCCAGCCCCGGCGTCGCGAGCCCGAGCAGCGCACCCGTCGTCGCCATGCGGTGATCGGCGTAGCTCCGCCAGGGCCGATCGCCGGCACCAGGACGCCCGCCGTGCACGACGAGCCCGTCCTCCGTCTCCTCCGCCGCGATCCCGACCGCGCCGAGCTCGCTCACGAGGGCGGCCAGGCGGTCGGTCTCGTGACCTCGGAGGTGGCCGATGCCGGTGAACGTGGAGGTGCCGCCCGCGAACGCGGCGAGCCCCACGAGCGTCGGCGCGAGCTCGCCGCCCTCGCCGAGGTCGAGATCGACCGGGTGGAGCGGGCCGGCCGCGACACCCCGCCCGGCGACGGTCAGCGTGCCGCGGCGCAGCTCGACCTCTCCGCCGAACGCGGCCAGCCACGCCCGGAGGCGGTCGCCCACCTGCGTCGTCTGCTCGGGCCAGTCGGGCACGCTCACCCGCCCGCCTGCCACCAGCGCGGCCGCGAGGAACGGTGCCGCGTTGGAGAGGTCCGGCTCGAGCACGAGGTCGCGGCCCGCGATCGGGTGCGCCGGCACCCGCCACCGGGCGTGCATGTCCGTGACGTCGGCCTCGGCTGCGACCCCGCGACGCACGAGCGCATCGACCGTCATGCCGATGTGGGGGAGCGACGGCAGGCGGGCGCCGAGGTGCTCCACCTCCAACCCGTCGTCGAACCGCGCGCCGGAGAGCAGGAGGCCGGACACGAACTGGCTCGACCCGGACGCGTCGAGCTGCACGGAGCCGCCCTGCACGCCGCCCGCACCGCGGACCGTGAACGGCAGCGCGCCGCGAGCGTCGTCGTCGACCGTCACGCCGAGCGACCGGAGGGACAGGATCGTCGTGGCCATCGGGCGCAGCCGAGCGCGCTCGTCGCCGTCGAACCGCACGTCGCCCTGCGCCAGCGCGGCGACCGGCGGCAGGAACCGCATCAGCGTGCCTGCGAGCCCGACATCGACGGCGGTCCCCCCGGTGAGCGGCGCCGGCGTCACCAGCACCGCGTCGTCGCGCCGCTCGATCCCGACGCCGAGGGCTTCGAGCGCCGCGATCATCAGCTCGGTGTCGCGCGCGATGAGCGCTCCGCGCAGGCGGGACGGGCCGTCGGCGAGTGCGGAGAGCACCAGCTCGCGGTTCGTCATGCTCTTCGAGCCCGGCAGGTGCACCGTCGCCTCGAGCGGTCGCTGCGCGGTCGGCGCCGGCCAGACGTCGGCGGAATAGGTCGCGGGCGCCACAGGTTTCAGCCTAGGTCCGAGCCACGAGTCAGAGAGGGGCAGCCGTGACCGCACCGACCGCCCTGGCCGCCGACCTGCCCACTCGGTCCCGGGGGTCCCGATCACGGGCCCGTCTACACTCCTGCGGCATGTCCTCCCTGCCCGAGCCGGTCCGCCCCGAAGCCGACGAGGTCGAGGCCGAGGTGCAGGCCGACGAGGTGCAGGCCGAGGCGACCGACGACGCCGCGGAGGAGCAGACCACCGCGGAGGAGGAAACCGTCGAGGCAGCCCCGCTCGACCAGGCTCAGCTGCGGGCGCTGTTCGAGGAGCAGGCGCTGCCCTTCCTCGACCAGCTGTACGGCGCCGCGATGCGGATGACTCGCAACCCCGCCGATGCGCAGGATCTGGTGCAGGAGACGTTCGGGAAGGCGTTCGGCGCGTTCCGGTCCTACCAGCAGGGCACGAACCTGAAGGCCTGGCTCTACCGGATTCTGACCAACACCTACATCAACACCTATCGCAAGAAGCAGCGCGACCCCTACAAGTCGAGCACCGACGATCTCGAGGAGTGGCAGCTGGGCGATGCCCAGTCCACGACCTCCACATCGCGCACCTCCCGCTCGGCCGAGGCGGAGGCGATCGACCACCTCCCGGACTCGACGGTCAAGGACGCGCTCCAGTCGATCTCCGAGGACTTCAGGATGGCCGTGTACCTCGCCGACGTCGAGGGGTTCTCCTACCAGGAGATCGCCGACATCATGCACACGCCCGTCGGGACGGTGATGAGCCGCCTCCATCGCGGCCGCCGCCTGCTTCGCGAACGGCTGACCGAGTACGCACAGGAACGCGGGATCGCGATGGGCGCAGTGTCGCGTCGCACCACCCCCGCCGGAAAAGGGGTCTGAGACCGATGACGGACTGCGGCTGCGCGAAGGCCAAGCAGGATCTCGAGGAGTACCTGCACCACGAACTGGACCCCTCCGAGTACGTGGACATCGCCGAGCACCTGGCGACGTGCAGGGACTGCTCAGACGAGGCGCACATCGGCATGGTGCTGACAGAAGCCGTGCAGCGGGCCTGCAAGGACGCCGCGCCGGAGGAGCTGCGCCTTCAGGTGATCACGAGCCTCCGACTCGCGATCACCCACTGACCACCGGTCGGGACTCAGCGCTGGAAGACGCGCTCGACCAGATCGGCCTGCTCCGCCTGGTGCCGCTTCGCCGAGCCGGCCGCCGGTGAGGCGGTCGACGGGCGGGAGACCACGCGCACGTCCCGGCCGTCGGTGGACCGGCCGCGCAGCATCTCGAGCTGCACGAACGGGGCCGCTCCCTGGTTCAGCGGCTCGTCCTGGGCCCAGACGACCTCGGCGGTCGGGTACCGCCCGAGCACCTCGGCGATCTCGGCCCGCGGCACCGGGTAGTACTGCTCCACCCGCACGAGCGCGGTCGTCAGATCGTTCCGCTTGTCCGCCTCCGCCAGCAGGTCGTAGTGGATCTTGCCGGCGTGCAGCACGACCCGGGTCACCGCCGACGGGTCCTCGATGCGGACGTCGTCGATCACGGGCCGGAACGAGCCCTCGGTGAAGTCCTCCACGGCGCTCGTCGCGCTGCGCAGCCGCAGCATCGACTTCGGCGTGAAGACGATCAGCGGGCGACGCGGCCGGGCGACGGCCTGGCGGCGCAGGAGGTGGAAGTAGGACGCGGGTGTCGACGGCTGCGCGATCGTCATGTTGTCCTGCGCGGCGAGCTGCAGGAAGCGCTCGATCCGCGCCGACGAGTGGTCGGGGCCCTGCCCGTCGAAGCCGTGGGGCAGCAGCAGCACGACGCTCGAGCGCTGACCCCACTTCTGCTCCGACGCGGAGATGTACTCGTCGATGATGATCTGCGCGCCGTTGACGAAGTCGCCGAACTGCGCCTCCCACGCCACGAGCACCTCGGGACGCTCGACGGAGTACCCGTACTCGAACCCGAGCGCCGCGTACTCGCTGAGCAGGGAGTCGTAGATCCAGAGCTTCGCCTGCTCGTCGTCGAGGTGCGCCAGCGGTGTCCACTCCGCACCGGTCTCCCGGTCGTGCAGCACCGCGTGGCGCTGCACGAACGTGCCGCGGCCCGAGTCCTGGCCGGCGAGGCGCACGGGGGTGCCGTCGAGCAGCAGCGTCCCGAACGCGAGCAGCTCACCCCAGGCCCAGTCGATTCCGCCCGTGCGGGTCATCTCGGCGCGCTTCGCGAGCAGCGGCTGCAGCTTCGGGTGGACCGTGAAGCCCTCCGGCGGGTTCGCGAACCGGTCGCCGATGCGCTGCAGCACCGCGGCGTCGACGGGACGCTGCTCCGGGCTGCCCTCGTCGCGCTGCGCGGACGGCATCTCGAGGTCGGCGACCTGGTCGGAGTCCGCGTCCGGCTCGGGCGCGATCACCGGGACGCTCGAGGTCTGCGCCTCGTGGGTCTCGAGGAACGCCTGCTCGAGGCGGGACTGGAAGTCGCGGTGCGCCTCGTCGTACAGCTCCTGCGTGATGTCGCCGCGGCCGACGAGCGCCTCCGTGTACAGCTTCCGGACGCTGCGCTTCGCCTCGACCAGGTTGTACATCACCGGCTGCGTCATCGATGGGTCGTCGCCCTCGTTGTGCCCGCGGCGGCGGTAGGTGACGAGGTCGACGACGACATCGCGGTGGAAGCGCTGCCGGTACGCGAATGCCAGCTCGGCGACCCGGGCGACCGCCTCAGGGTCGTCGCCGTTCACGTGGAAGATCGGCGCCTGGATCGTCTTCGCGACGTCGGTCGCGTAGATCGAGCTGCGGCCGTCGGACGGCGGCGTGGTGAACCCGATCTGGTTGTTCACGACGATGTGCACCGTGCCGCCCGTGCGGTACGCCCGCAGCTGCGACATCTGCAGCGTCTCGACGACGATGCCCTGACCGGCCATCGCCGCGTCGCCGTGGATCAGGATCGGCAGCACGCGATACGTCGCGATCGGGTCGCGGTCCTGCTTCGCGCGCACGATGCCCTCGAGCACGCCGTCGACGGTCTCGAGGTGAGACGGGTTCGCCGCGAGGGTCACGGGCAGCGTGTGGCCGACGGCCGACACGTACTCGCCCTCGGTGCCGAGGTGATACTTCACGTCGCCGGAGCCCTGCACGAGCTTCGGGTCCTGCGTCCCCTCGAACTCGCGGAAGATCTGGCCGTAGGTCTTGCCGCAGATGTTCGTGAGCACGTTGAGGCGCCCGCGGTGCGCCATGCCGATCGCGGCGGAGTCGAGCGCGTCCTCCTCCGTCGCCCGCTGCAGCACGGTGTCGAGCAGCGAGATCAGGCTCTCGGAGCCCTCCAGGCTGAACCGCTTCTGCCCGACGTACTTCGTCTGCAGGAAGGTCTCGAACGCCTCCGCCTGGTTCAGCTTGCCCAGGATGCGCATCTGCTCGGAGTGCGTCGGCTTCGCGTAGGGACGCTCGAGCGCCTCCTGGAACCAGGTCCGTTGATCGCGGTCCTGGATGTGCATGTACTCGATGCCGACGGTGCGGCAGTAGCTGTCGCGCAGCTGCCCGAGCACGTCGCGGAGGTGCATGGACCGCTTGCCGGCGAATCCGCCGACCACGAAGTCGCGGTCGAGGTCCCAGAAGGTCAGGCCGTGCGTGCGGACGTCGAGATCCGGGTGCATCCGCTGCTGGTAGACGAGCGGATCGGTGTCGGCGAGCAGGTGGCCGCGGACCCGGTAGGCGTTGATCAGCTCCTGCACCCGCGACGTCTTCGACACGTGGTCGGCGAGGTCGACGTTGATGTCCTGCGCCCAGTGGATCGGGTCGGAGGGGATCCGCAGCGCGGCGAAGACCTCCTCGTAGAAGTGCTGCTCGCCGATCAGCAGCTGGTGCACGATCCGGAGGAACTCGCCCGACCCGGCGCCCTGGATGACGCGGTGGTCGTAGGTGGAGGTGAGCGTGATCGTCTTCGAGATGCCGAGGTCGATCAGCGTCTTCTCGCTCGCGCCCTGGAACTGCGCGGGGTACTCGAGCGCGCCGGCGCCGATGATCGCGCCCTGGCCGACCGTGAGGCGCGGCACGGAGTGCACCGTGCCGATCCCGCCCGGGTTGGTCAGCGAGATGGTGGTGCCGCCGAAGTCGTCGACGGTGAGCTTGTTCGCGCGCGCCTTCGCGACGAGGTCGTCGTAGGCGGCGACGAACTCCGCGAAGTGCATCGTCTCCGCGCGCTTGATCGACGGCACGAGCAGGGCGCGGGTGCCGTCCGGCTTCGGGATGTCGATCGCGAGGCCGAGGTTGATGTGGCCGGGCTGCACGACGGACGGCTTGCCGTCGATCTCCGCGTAGTGCACGTTCTGGCTCGGGAACTCCATCAGCGCCTTGACCAGCGCCCAGCCGATCAGGTGCGTGAAGCTGACCTTGCCGCCGCGAGCGCGGCGGAGGCTGTTGTTGATGACGATCCGGTTGTCGATCATCAGCTTCGCCGGGATCGTGCGGACGCTCGTCGCGGTCGGGATCGACAGCGACAGGTCCATGTTCGTCGCGAGGGCCTTCGCCATCCCGCGCAGCGTCGTGACGGTGTCGTCGTTCGCCGCGCCGGACTGCACCCGCTGGGCGGGCGCGTCGGCGGGGATCGGCCTGGCGGAACCGGGCTTCGTCGACGTCGCCGGGGTCACCTGCGGCGCGGGCTTCGCGGCCGGCGGTGCGGCGGGCGCCTGAGTGACGGGCGCCTGGGCGGCGGGTGCCGGTGCGACCGGAGCGGGGACCGCGGGCGCCTCCCGCGGCGTCGTGTCCTCGGGGAGGTTGCCCGGCGCGTCGCTCCCGGGCGCCTGGACCTCCGGATGCGGGTGGATCACCGCGTCCGAGTCGACGGGGTGGTAGCTCTGCAGCACCGGCCACCAGGACTTGTCGACCGAGTCCTTGTCGGCCATGAAGCGCTCGTAGAGCTCGTCCACCAGCCACTCGTTGGCGCCGAACTCGGTCGCGGCGCCCTCCTCGGTACCCGTCACTTGGTTCGCTACCGATTCTTCGCCCACGTCGTTTCGCTCCCTGCAGTCGCAGGACCGAGGGTACGCCCGCCGTCCATGCGGATGGGTGGGACGGATGCCGCACGCGTCGATGCCGACGGGGCGGCCGGTAGACTCGCCCGCCTGATGGACGATCATTCGCCCTGCCCTCCGGTCCGCTAGATGCTCTGGATCGACCTCCTCCTGCTCGGCCTCGGTGTCGTGCTCACCTTCGGCACGGGTCTCTTCGTCGCGGCCGAGTTCGCGCTCGTCAACCTCGACCGCGCCGACCTGGAGTCGCGGCAGCGCGGCGGCGAGAAGGGCCTCGACCTCACGATCTCGGCCCTGAAGATCACCTCGACGCACCTGTCCAGCGCCCAGCTCGGCATCACGCTGACGACCTTGCTGGCCGGCTACACGTTCGAGCCGGCGCTGTCCGCGTTCATCGACGTGCCGCTGCGAGCGGTCGGGGTGCCGGAGGGGGTGCTCGGCCCGATCGGCGTGATCCTCGGCCTGCTGATCGCGACCGTGATCAGCATGATCCTCGGCGAGCTGCTGCCGAAGAACCTCGCGCTCGCCGGCCCGATGCGGGTCGCGCGGTTCGTGATGCCGTTCCAGACCGGCTTCACGACGGTGTTCCGGCCGGCGGTCCGGGTGCTGAACGGTTCGGCGAACGGCGTCATGCGCGTGATCGGGATCGAGCCGAAGGAGGAGCTGTCGGGTGCGCGGACCGCGCAGGAGCTCTCCTCGCTGGTGCGGCGCAGCGCGCTCGAGGGCGCGCTCGACAGCAAGACCGCGACCCTGCTCGAGCGCACCCTCACCTTCTCCGGCCACACCGCGGCCGACGTGATGACGCCGCGGCCCCGCCTCAGCACCATCGCGCGGTCCGCCTCCGCCGACGACGTGCTGACGATGGCCCGTCGCACCGGCTTCTCGCGGTTCCCCGTCACGGGTGACGACGGGGTCGACGACGTCGTGGGGCTCGTGCACGTGAAGCAGGCGATGGCGGTGCCGCGCGGCAGGCGGGCGGACGTGCCCGTCGGCGCCCTGGAGTCGGAGGCGCTGCGCGTGCCGGAGACCATGACCCTCGACGCCCTGCTCGGCGAGCTGCGCGGGCGCGGCTACCAGATGGCGGTCGTGCTCGACGAGTACGGCGGGACGGCGGGCGTCGCCACGCTGGAGGACTGCGTGGAGGAGCTGGTCGGCGATCTCGTCGACGAGCACGACCGCACCCGCGCCGGTGTGGTGCGCGGCACCGACTCGCTCACGTTCCCCGGCATCCTCCGGCCCGACGAGCTGCGCCGTCAGGCGGGCCTCCGTGTGCCGGAGTCGGGGCTCTACGAGACGGTCGCCGGCTTCGTCGTCAGCGAGCTCGGCCGGCTGCCGAGGGTGGGGGACAGCGTGCGGACCGAGCAGGGGACCCTCGAGGTGCTGCGGCTCGACGGCCGCCGCATCGACCGCCTCCGGTTCCGTGCCGATCCCGAGGCGCCCGCGAACCGCGTCGAGACGTCGGTGGTGACACCGTGAACGACTGGGCGGGTATCGGCTGGCTGATCGTGCTGCTGGCGGTCAACGGGTTCTTCGTGGCGAGCGAGTTCGCCGTCATCTCCGCGCGGCGCTCGCAGATCGAGCCGCTGGCGGAGGACGGGAGGCGTTCCGCGCGCGTCGCGCTCGGCGCCATGGAGCACGCGACCCTGATGCTCTCCACGACGCAGCTGGGCATCACGGTCGCGTCGCTGCTGATCCTGAACGTCAGCGAGCCGGCGATCCACGACCTGCTCGAGGGGCCGCTGCACCTCGCCGGGCTCTCGGCCGAGGCGCTCGAGATCGTCGGGTTCGTGATGACGTTGCTGATCGTCACGTTCCTGCACGTGGTGTTCGGCGAGATGGTGCCGAAGAACGTCGCGTTCTCCGTGCCGGACCGCGCCGTGCTGCTGCTCGCGACCCCGCTGGTGTTCGTGGAGCGCGTGTTCCGGCCGCTGATCTTCGCCCTGAACGGCACGACGAACGCGCTCGTGCGCCTCGTCGGTGTCGAGCCGAAGGACGAGGCGAACAGCTCGTTCACCCTTGACGAGGTCGAGACGATCGTGGCGACCTCGCGGCGCGAGGGCACGCTCGACGACGCCTCCGGGACCCTCACCGCGGCGTTCGAGTTCACGGAGAAGCAGGTCGCCGACGTGACCGTGCCGCTGCGGGAGATCGTCTCCCTGCAGGAGGGTGCGACCCCGGCCGACCTCGAGCGCGCGGTCGCGCAGAGCGGCTTCTCGCGCTACCTGCTGGTCGACGCGGACGGGAACCCGACGGGCTACCTGCACCTGAAGGACGTGCTCGAGCTCGACGACGACGAGGTCGAGGAGCCCATCCCCGCGAAGTTCATCCGCCGGCTGGCGAGCGTCTCGGCCGGCACCGAGCTCGAGGACGCGCTCGCCGTGCTGCGCCGCAGCCGCCAGCACCTGGCGAGGGTGATCGGCGAGGACGGCGAGGTGCGCGGCATCCTGTTCCTCGAGGA
>NZ_CAXTHO010000002.1:0-63990 GCF_964244015.1 uncultured Amnibacterium sp.
ACCTGAAGAGCAACCGGCTGTACGAGGAGGAGCTCCTCGACTCCGGCATCGTCGGTATGACGGACACCTGGGGCAACTACTTCGAAGACCCACCCGCCGACCCACTCGACCCAGCCCCACCCGCACTCCTCCCCACCGATTCGCCATCCGACGACGGTGAGATCTGCCCCTTCTGAGACCGGTTCGATGTCACGATCGCCGGGGTCAGTGAGGCGATCGATCGTGCCCGGATCGCAGACAGCCACACGCCCGCGCCGTAGGCGAGGTCGTCGAGCCGTCGGGCGACGGCGAACCGGAGGGGGTCGAGGTGCGCCGCGTCTCGGCGGTACTCCAGCGCCACGTCGACGACGGCCGAGACCAGCACCGCCCGTCGCGCCCGCTTCGACACGAGGCAGGCGAGGAGCGCGAGCGGCCACCAGTGCCGCAGCATCAGCGCCATGGCCTGCGCCAGCGCTGCCACGACCCCGTTGCCGGCGAGCAGCAGGCCCAGCCGGCAGGGGTGCTCCGCGGGACGGAGCCGGCGGCCGATCCGGACCGCCGTCGCCACCGCCACGGCCGACGCGGCCGGCACGGACCACCGCCGCTGCGCGACCAGCAGCACCAGGAACGCGACACTCCACGGCGCGAAGGCCGCGGGCGCGATGTAGTCGGGGTGGCGCTCGCCGAGCGCCGCCGCTCCGCTGCCGTAGACCGCTTTCCGGGTGAACCAGTCCACCGGTCGCTCACGGTGCTCGTGCCGTGCGGCGACCGCGGGCTCGTAGCGGACCCGCCAGCCGGCGTCGACGAGCCGCCAGCCGAGGTCGACGTCCTCCCCGATCCGCAGCGCGCCGTCGAAGCCGGTCTGCAGCGCCTCCACCCGCGCGACCACGCACGCCGTGGACACCCACGCGAACGAGGAGCGCGGGCGGAGGGCTGCGGGATGCGGGCCGAGGTCCAGCGACGACCGGGTGTCCTCGTAGCGGCCGAGCCACGTCGGCCGGTTGCCGAGCCCGGAGATGCGCGGCGCGACCATGGCCACGCGCGGGTCCGCGAAGTGGCGGAGCAGCGTCGGCACGGTGCCGGGGTCGAGCACGATGTCGGAGTCGACGAACACCACGAACGGCGTCCGGACCTCCGCGAGCCCCGCGTTCCTCGCGCCGCCGGGTCCCCGGTTCGTCGTCAGCGCGACGACGCGTGCCCCGTGGCTGCGCGCGACGGCCGCGACGGCCGCGGGTGACTGGGACGCGTCGTCCACGACGATCACGTCCTGCCCGGGTCCGATGCTCGTGAGCAGCCGGTCGAGCGGCGCCGGGCGGTCCCGGATCGGGACCACGTAGGTGACGCGCGCGTCCTCGGGCGGGGGCAGCGTCTCGAGCACGGGCTCAGCGAGGCCGTGCTCGAGCAGCCGGTCGGCCAGGAGGGCCGCCGCCTGGGACTCGACCCGGACGATGCGGCCGTCGAGCATCGGTCGCGCCAGCGGGGTGAGCCGAACGAGGCGGGTCGGGAAGCCGCCGAGCAGCGCCTTCCCGCTCGAGATCGCCCGCGTCTGCCTGCCGAGGACGACCGCGGTTCCCAGTGGCAGCATCAGGCGCTCGCCTCCGCGAGCAGCTGCAGCGCGTGCTCGACCATCCGCTCGAGGACGGCCTCCCCCTCCATCGCGGTCGCGCCCGTCGGGTCGCCCAGGACGCCGTTCGGGCTGACGGCCCGCACGCCGGAGGTACGGAGGGAGGCCAGCAGCTCCGGCATCGACCGCGTCTCCCCCGCCTCCCCGCGCTCCACGCGCACGAGCGCGGGTGCGAGATGCAGGAGGAGGGAGGTCTCGGTCCTGCCCGCGTGCGCATCGCCGCCCGGCGCGGCGCACGGCACCCAGCGGACGTCTCGCCCCTCCTCCACCAGCAGCCGGGTCGCGGCGTCGACCGCGGTCACGTTGCCGCCGTGACCGTTGACGAACACGACTGATCCGGCCCACAGGCTCGCCGATCGACCGAGCTCGACGAGCACGCTGCGCAGCACCTCCAGCCCGATCGACAGGGTGCCGGGGAAGTCCGCGTGCTCGCCGCTCGCACCGTACGCGAGCACCGGGGCGACGACCGCGCCGTCGATCCGGGTCGCCACCCTCGCCGCCACGGCCTCCGCGACGACCGCGTCGGTGCGGAACGGCAGGTGCGGGCCGTGCTGCTCCGTCGACCCCACAGGGATGAGCAGGACCGGGCGGCCCTGCACCTCCGGCCAGGTCGTCTCGCCGAGTCGACGGAGCGGATGGGGCATCTCAGCCGATCGGGTCCTTCACCCGTGGGACGGTGACCTTCGCCGGCTGCTTCGGGCTCTCCGCGTCGGCCTGCAGGCCGCCGCCGATCGTCCTCGAGAACCCCGCCGGGATCACGATGTCGTCGGGCGACAGCTCGTGCACGGAGGCGTGACCGGTGCCGAGCACCGCGGAGTCGAGGCCGCCGCGCATGATGTCGAGCACGTTCTCGACGCCGGCCTGCCCGTTCGCCGCGAGGCCCCACAGGTAGGCGCGGCCGATCATGACCGCACGGGCGCCGAGCGCGAGCGCCTTGGCGATGTCGCCACCGCGTCGCACGCCGCCGTCGAGCAGCACCTCGATCTGGTCCCCGACCGCGTCGGCGACCGCGGGCAGCGCCCGGATCGTCGCGGGCGTGGTGTCGAGGTTGTTCCCGCCGTGGTTCGAGACGGAGATGGCATCGACGCCGAGGTCGACCGCGCGCTTCGCGTCGTCGACCCGGGTGATGCCCTTCAGGAGGAACGTGCCGCCCCACTCCTGCCGCATCCACTCCACGTCCTCCCACGACGGGGGCGGGGTCTGCATCCACTCGTAGTAGGCGCCGAAGAACGTCGGGGCGTCCTTGCCCGGCTCCTTCAGGTTCGGAGCCTGCAGGTCCGGCAGCTTCATGCTCTTGGCGAACCGGTAGAGCCAGGCCGGGTGCGGCAGCACGTTCGGCGCGAACGTGATCATGGTCTTCAGGTCGAGCTTCTCGGGGATGGAGGGGCTGCCCCAGTCCCGGCCGTTGGAGAACGACCAGTCGAGCGTCGCGATCAGCGCCTTCGCGCCGGCGTTCCTGGCGCGGTTCATCCGCTGCACCATCTGGTCGCGCGAACCGGTCCAGTACATCTGGAAGACGGTGTTCTCGTTCGCCGCGACGACCTCCTCCACCGGCTTGCTCGCGAACGAGCTGAGGCCCATGATGATGCCCCGGTTCGCGGCGGCGCGGGCGACCGCGACCTCGCCGTCCGGGTGCACGGCCTGCACGCCCGTCGGCGAGATCAGCAGCGGCATCGAGGTCGGGATGCCGAGCACGGTCGTCGAGAGGTCGCGCTGCGCCTTGTGGCCCGCGACGTGGGGCGCGAATCCCAGCTCGCCGAACGCGCCGATGTTGTCGTCGATCGTGCGGCCGCGCTCCGAGCCGGCGACCAGGGCGCCGTAGACGGAGCTGGGCAGCTGGCGCTTCGCGCGGCGCTGCGCCTCCGCAACGGTCTCGAACCAGGGGTTCTGTCTGAAGATCGCCATCGCGTTCCCCGTTCCTTCCGTCCGCGCCTCGATGCGCGGCCCGATCATTGTGGCACCGAGTGCCAGCGAGGTCGACCCTGTTCAGGACACTCTCGTCCGGAACATCGTGGAGAGTGCCGGCGCGACGTCGAAGTACGTCTTCACCGCCGCGAAGGTGCCCCGTCCGATGCGCGCCAGCTCCCGCCCGAGCTCCACATCCTTCTCACCCGTGGTGTCGAGCAGCACGTCGAGGCGAGGGAGGCGACCCGCGAGCGGTCGCGGATCGGGTCCCGCGTTGTGCACGCAGTCGCTCAGCAGCACGACCCGCGCGTCGCGAGGCGGCGTGCCGGCGAGCTCCTTCGCCGCGAGCTCGAGCGGGAACGCGACGTTCGTCAGCCCTCGCGCCGGGATCCGCAGCATCCCGTCGAGCAGGTCCAGCGGCCGGACCTGGTCACCCAGGTGCGACAGCACTGCGGCATCGGACCAGAACGCGATGACGGACAGGCGGTCCCGCTCGAGCTCGGCGGCGAGCGCGCCCACAGTCGCCGCAGCGGTGCGGACGCGCTCGCCGCGCGTCGAGCCGGAGACGTCGACCAGCAGCACCACCGATCGCGGCGCGCGCACCCGGTCGCGCACGACGATGTCCTCGTCCTCCGGCACCGGACGCTCGGCCAGCACCTCGAGCGTCGCGTCGAGGTCGATGTCGTCGCTCCCGCCGCGGTACGGCACGCTCGTGAACCCGCCCGCACCCCGCCGCGCCCGCACGTCCGCCTTCGGCTTCGGCACCGAGAGGCGCGCGGCGATCGCCCGCGCCCGAGCGCGGACGACGGGGTCGATCTGCGCCGCGTCCTCCGGCGCCGCGATGGAGCCGGCGTCGTCGGTGAAGCCGGAACCCGCTCCGGAGGGACGCTGCTTCCCGTCGCCTTTCCCCGGCCGCCCGGGCAGCGGTGTGCCACCCTTCCCTCCGCCCGCCGAATCGAACGCGGTGGGCGCTTCGGTCAGCTGCTTCGGCTTGCGCCGCAGCGGCTGCATCCGGTCCGTCCGCTCGCTGCGCCGGCTGATCGGCGAGTCCGCGGAGACGGCTCTTCAACCGGGCTCGGCCCTCGCCGGGTCGAGCACGAACCGGTCCTCCCAGATCTCGCGGAGCACCTGCTCGGGCGTGGTCTCCGCGGCGTCGTCGAGGTGGATGCGACCCGACAGCGCGACGGTCATCGCGTCGTAGAAGGTCTCCGCGTACTTGCCGGAGGTCTCGTCCTGGCCGCGCAGCGAGAGCAGCTCGTGGGCGACGAGCGCACTGTCGATCGCGCCGCGCACGCTCGAGCCCTGCCGGATCGCGGGGTGGTCCCGCGTGCCCCGCGTCACCGCTACGGCGTCGGGGATCACCCGAGCCGCGATGGTGCCGGCCAGCCCGGTCCGCAGCGCGACGATCCCCTCCTCCGCCACCGCGTCCTGGTAGCCGATGACGATGCGGTTCAGCCGGTCGGCGACGGAGGTGGACAGCCGCGTGGTGCCGACGTTGTCGTAGGGGTTCATGGAGGCGATCACGCGGAACGTGGGCAGCGCCTCCACGGTCCCGGCACGCGGCACCTCGATGCGCCGGTCGGCCATCGCGGTCAGCAGGGTGTTGAGGGTGTCCTCGGGCGCACGGTTCAGCTCCTCGATGTAGAGGAAGCCGCCCTGCCGCATCGCCTCGGCGAGCGGTCCGGGCACGAAGTTGTCGGCGCTGTAGTCCTCCCGCAGCACGCGCGCCGGGTTGTGGTGCCCGACGAGCTTCGCGGGGGTGAGGTCGGCGTTGCCCTCGACGAAGAGCAGCGGGATCCCCCACTCCTCCGTGACGGCTTTCAGGATCGTCGTCTTGCTGGTCCCGGGCGGGCCCTCGAGCACGAGGTCCCTGCCCGATCCGACGGCCGCGAGCACGAGCTCCAGCTCACGCTCGCGGCCGACCAGGCGGGACGCGATCCGCTCGCGTGCGGCGGTCACTTCAGCGTCTCTCCCGCGTCGACCTTGAGCTGCAGTCCGGTGACGTACCGCGCCTCGTCGGAGGCGAGCCAGAGGACCGCGTTCGAGATGTCGACCGCCTCGACCCACGGGATCGGCAGCACCGAGAGCGTGGCGAACCGATCGGCGAGCACCTCCTTCGTCCGCTCTTCGGGCTTCAGGTCCGGCGCGAAGAGCTCGTAGGTGGCCGAGTTCTGGATCATGTCGGTGTCGACGCTGGTCGGGTGGACGCTGTTGACGCGGATCGAGTCCGGCGCGAGCTCCAGCGCGAGGGTCTTCATCAGGCCGACGACCCCGTGCTTCGCGGCGACGTAGTGCCCGATGTTCGGGATCGCGTGGATCCCGGCCGTCGAGCTGGTGAGGATGATCGAGCCGCCCTTGGCAGCCCTCAGGTGCGGGATGGCGGCCTTCGCCGTGTGCCACACGCCCTTCAGGTTGACGTCCTGCATGTCGTCCCACTGCTCGTCGGTGAGCTCGTCCATCGCGCCGAAGCTGAAGATGCCGGCGTTCGCGGAGACGATGTCGAGCCTGCCGAGCTCGGCGACGCCCTCGTCGACCGCGGCCTTCACCGCGTCGAAGTCCCGGACGTCCGCCTGCTTGGCGACGATGCGGCGGTCGAGCGCCTCGACCTGCCGCACCGTCTCGTCCAGGTCGCCGGGGCGCGACATGTCGTAGGGCACCGAGCCGATCTGGCTCTCGATGTCGATCGCGATGATGTCGGCGCCCTCCTGCGCGAGGCGGAGCGCATGGCTGCGTCCCTGCCCGCGGGCGGCTCCGGTGACGAAGGCGACCTTGCCTTCCACTCGTCCTGCCATGAGTCCTGCTTCTCTCTTCTCGAGTCCGGCCGAAGGGTGACGCGGGCGTCGACGGGACCGGGTCCGTCGGCGCCCGTGGTCTCAGTACTGCGTCGCGCCGGCGTCGACCGTCAGCTCGAGGGAGGTGATGTAGCGCGACTCGTCCGAGGCGAGGAAGAGCACCGCGTTCGACTGGTCGACCGGCTCGGTCACCTGGACCGGGTACAGGTTCGCGAGCATCCCGCCGAGCTGCGGGTGCGCCTCGAGCAGCGGCCCGAACGGGTTCGGGTCCATCTGGCCCATCGGGGTGTCGACGCCGGTGGGGTGGATCGTGTTGACGCGGATGCGGTACTCGGCGAGCTCGGTCGCGAATGCGCGCATCAGGCCGACGACACCGTGCTTGGCCGTGACGTAGGCGGACAGGAACGGCAGGCCCTTGATGCCGGCGACCGAGCTGGTGAGGATCATCGACCCTCCGCCGGCCTCGATCAGGTGCGGCGCGGTCAACGTGATGGTGTTCCAGACGCCCTTGAGGTTCGTCGCGATGGTGTCGTCGAAGATCTCCTCGGTCGTGTCCTTCCAGTCCGCGATGATGCAGATCCCCGCGTTCGCCGACACGATGTCGAGATGGCCCAGCTCGGCCACGCCCTCGTCGATCGCGGTCTTCAGCGCCGCGCGGTCGCGGACGTCCGCCTGCGTCGCCACGATGCGGCGGTCGAGCGCCTCCACCTGCCGCACGGTCTCCGCGAGATCCTCGGGGGTGGGCGACGGGTACTGCACGCCGGGCAGCTGCCCGGCGATGTCGATCGCGATGATGTCGGCGCCCTCCTGGGCGAGCCGCAGCGCGTGGCTGCGACCCTGCCCGCGGGCGGCTCCGGTGATGAGGGCGACCTTGCCCTCGACGCGTCCTGCCATGGTGATGTCCTCGTTCTCGTTCGGGTGGATCGGATCGGGTGGGTCAGATGAGGAAGTTGCCCCCGTCGACGGGGAGCGGGACGCCGGTGATGTACCGGGCCTCGTCGGAGGCGAGGAACAGCAGGGCGTTGCTGATGTCGACGGACTCGACCCACGGGATCGGCAGCGCGATGACGTGTCGGGAGGACTCCGCGAAGTCCTCCTTGGTGGCGTTCGGATCGCCCGTGAACAGCGAGTAGGTCGCCTGGTTCTGGATCATGTCCGTGTCGACCTGTGTCGGATGGATCGAGTTCACCCGGATCGAGTCGGGCGCGAGCTCGAGCGCGAGGGTGCGCATCAGCCCGACGACGCCGTGCTTGGCGGAGACGTAGTGGGCGACGTTCGCGTAGCCGCGGATGCCTGCCTCCGAGCTCGTGAGCACGATCGAGCCGCCGCGGCCGCCCGCCTTCAGGTGCGGGATCGCGGCCTTCGTCGTGTGCCAGACGCCGGTGAGGTTGGTGTCGATCATGTTCTGCCACATCGCCTCGTCGAGGTCCGCGGTCGGCGCCATCTGGGTCGAGATCCCCGCGTTCGCCGACACGATGTCGAGTCGCCCCAGCTCGGCGACGCCCGCATCGACCGCGGCCTTCAGGCCGTCGAAGTCGCGCACGTCCGCCTTCGTGGCGACGATCCTCCGGTCGAGCGCCTCGACCTGCTTGACGGTCTCGTCGAGATCCGCCTGCGTGGCGCCGTCGTAGGGCGCACCGGGAATCGGTTCGAGCAGGTCGATGCCGATGACGTCGGCGCCCTCCTGCGCCAGTCGGACCGCGTGACTGCGACCCTGGCCGCGTGCTGCTCCCGTGATGAAGGCGACCTTGCCTTCGAGGCGTCCTGCCATGGTTCCTGCTCCTTCTCTTCTGCGATGACTACTTGAGGGTGTATCCGGCGTCGACCTTGAGCTCGAGGCCGGTGATGTATCGCGCTTCGTCCGATGCGAGGAAGAGGACGGCGTTGGAGATGTCGATTGGCTCCACCCACGGGATCGGCAGCGCATTGGTGGTGCGGAAGACCGCTTCGGCCTGCTCGTCGGTGGGGTGCTCGGTGTCCGGGAGGAACAGGCGGTAGGTCGCCTCGTTCCGGATCATCTGCGTGTCGACCCCGGTCGGATGCACGGAGTTCACGCGGATCGACTGCGGCGCCAGCTCGAGGGCGAGCGTCTTCATGATCCCGACGACCGCGTGCTTGCTGGCGGTGTAGGCGGCGACGTTCGGTGTGCCCATCAGCCCGGCGGTCGAGCTGGTCAGCACGATCGAGCCGCCGGTGCCCTGCTGCTTCAGATGCGGGATCGCCGCCTTCGCGGTGTGCCAGACGCCTTTCGCGTTGATGTCGTTGACCGTGTCCCAGTCGTCATCCGAGACGTCCTCCGTCTTGTCGCCGAACTGGAAGATGCCCGCATTGGCGCTGACGACGTCGACGTGCCCGAGCTCGGCCACGCCCTTGTCGAGCGCAGCCTTCAGGGCCGTGAAGTCCCGGACGTCCGCCTGCACGGCGACGATGCGCCGATCGAGCGCCTCCACCTGCGCGACGGTCTCGTCGAGATCCGCCCGGGAGGCGCCGGGGTAGAACCGGTCCATCCCGGGGATCGACTCCGCGATGTCGACCGCGATGATTTCGGCGCCCTCCTGCGCCAGTCGGACCGCGTGACCGCGACCCTGGCCGCGTGCTGCTCCCGTGATGAAGGCGACCTTGCCTTCGAGGCGTCCTGCCATGGGAATGGCCTTCTCTCCGTGTCCCTCTCGTGTCGCCGGTCGTGTTCGATCGGTGCCGGGCGATGCGCACCCGGGCGTGTTCGATCACGGGACCGGAGCGCGGCTCCGGTCCCGTTCGTCCTGCTGTCCGGTCAGCGGGCCGCGAAGCCCGCCAGCGGGTCGGGCTCGCACTCGGCCGGGTTCAGCGTCGCTGTGCCCTGCCGTCTGCTGAGCGTCAATCGGATGGGTCCCATGCCGTTCTTCGGCTCGCGGGCTCCCTGGTGGGTGTGGTCGACGGACGACTTCGGCAGCGCGTTCTTCTGGTCCTTGATCTTCAGCAGCGCCGTCTCGCCGAAGCCCTGCACGCACTCCGGGTCGGGGCCGTCGAGCGGCAGACCGGTGAAGAACTTCGCCGCCATGCAGCCGCCCTTGCACGTATCGAAGAACGCGCAGGAGGAGCAGGCGCCGCCGGACTGCGGCTCGCGCAGCTTCAGGAACAGCTCGGACTCGCGCCACACCCGCTGGAACCCGCCTTCCGACCGCACGTTGCCGGCCTTGAAGTCGTCGTGGATCGCGAACGGGCAGGCGTACACGTCGCCGACGGGGTCGATCAGGCAGACGACGCGGCCCGCACCGCAGAGGTTCAGCCCGGGCAGAGCCTCGCCGTACGCCGACAGGTGGAAAAACGAATCGCCGGTGAGCACGCCATCGCCGTGCGCGACCAGCCAGTCGTAGAGCGTCTTCTGCTGCTCGGGCAGCGGGTGCAGCTCGTCCCACACGTCCGCACCGCGACCGGAGGGGCGGAGGCGGGTGAGGCGCAGCTGCGCGCCGTACCGGTCGGCGATCGCCTTGAACTCGTCGAGCTGCGGGATGTTCTGCCTCGTGCAGACGACCGAGATCTTGAAGTTCTTCATCCCGGCGTCGGACAGGTTCTGCAGCGCCCGCATCGCGGTCTCGTACGACTTCGGTCCGCGGATCGGGTCGTTCACCTCCGCGGTCGCACCGTCGAGCGAGATCTGCACGTCGACGTAGTCGTTCGCGGCGAGCCGCCTGGCGTTCTCCGGGGTGATCTTCACGCCGTTCGTCGAGAACTTCACGCCGACCGAGTGCGCGGTCGCGTAGTCGAGCAGCTCCCAGAAGTCCGGGCGCACCGTCGGCTCGCCGCCGCCGATGTTCACGTAGAAGACCTGCATCCGCTCGAACTCGTCGATGACGGCCTTGGCCTCCTCCGTCGTCAGCTCGCGCGGATCACGCCGGCCCGAGCTGGACAGGCAGTGCACGCACGAGAGGTTGCACGCGTAGGTCAGCTCCCAGGTCAGGCAGATCGGGGCGTCGAGGCCGTACTCGAACAGGTCGACGAGGCGGGCCGGCTTCGTGGGGGCCGGGGCCGGCAGCACGGCGGTCATGCCGCTGCCACCAGCATCGACGAGGCGGCCAGCGCGGCGAGGGCCCTGCCGTAGCGGGCCTCCTGCTCCTCCGGAACACCTGCGGCTCGGCAGACATCGCGCGCGGTGCGCACGCCGTCGAGGCCGTTCACCACATCGAGCAGCGTGCGCTCCTTCAGGAACGAGAGCTTGCGGGTCTCGAAGTGGTACACGAGCGCACCGAACGGCTCGGGCCGAATGGAGACGCGGGGATGGACCTGCCAGGCCCGGTCGAGGTCGAAGGCGCCTGCCGGCATCAGTACACGCCGCACATGCCGTCGATGGAGACCTCTTCGACCAGGTCGTCCTGCTCGATGACCGCGCTCGCGTCCAGACTCTCCAGGACCTCGGGGACAGACGACTCGGGACTGTTCATGGCACGCTCCTTCTCTGCGGTTCGACAACGTTGACGTCCGGAGATCGCCGGGCGACACTGCGCTGGCTTCGGTACATCGCACACTAATGACACCGAGTGCCGATGGAAAGGGGGTAGCGCGATGAACGTCGATCCGGTTCGCCCAGAACCTGCCCAGCGTCTCGGCCGGCAACCGGCGACCTCCGTCGCCGAGCTCAGCCACATCGGCCTCGCGCTCTTCATCCGCAACGGCTTCGACGCCACGACCGTCGACGACATCGCCGAAGCGGCGGGCATCGGGCGACGCACGTTCTTCCGCTACTTCCCCTCCAAGAACGACCTGGCGTGGGGCGACTTCGACGGCCTCGTCGCCAAGATGCACGACTACCTGCTGGCGCTCCCGCAGGACGTGCCGCTGCGCGTCGCGATCCGCAGCGCGGTGATCGAGTTCAACCGCTTCCCCGACGTGGAGGAGTCCTTCCACCGGGCGCGGATGTCCCTGCTGCTCACGAACCCGACGCTGGTGGGGCACTCGACGCTGCGCTTCGCGGCATGGCGGCGGGCGGTCGCCGAGTTCGTCGCGCACCGCCTCGCCTGCGACGTCGACGACCTGCTGCCGCAGACGATGGCGTACACCTACCTCGCCGTCTCGGTCGCCGCGTACGAGCGGTGGCTGCGCGATGACGGCGCCGTGCTGATCGATGTGCTCGCCCAGGCGATCGACGACCTGGGCGACGCGTTCCCCTCCGTCGGCAGCGCGTGACCGCATACGACGTCGTCGTCGTGGGTGGCGGAGCAGCCGGCTCCGTGGTCGCGGCCCGTCTCGCGGAGGATCCCGATCGACGGGTGCTGCTGCTCGAGGCCGGCCCCGCTCCGCGCACGATCGCCGAAATGCCGTCCCGCCTGCTCGACGCCGGTCGGGTGCCGGGAGCGGATCCCTCCGGCGCGTTCAACCGCTGGTTCCCGGCGACGCTGACCCCCGGCCGTCCGCACGCGGTCTCCCGTGGGCGCGTGCTCGGCGGGTCCACGGCGACGAACGGCGCCTACTTCATCCGCCCTCGCCGAGCCGACTTCGATCGCTGGTCGGCGCACGGCGACCTCGCGTGGTCCTGGGACGCCGTGCTGCCGCTGCTCCGCGGCCTGGAGCGGGACCTCGACCTCGGCGCCTCCGTGCTGCACGGCGACCGGGGGCCGATGCCCGTGCGGAGGTCCCCCCTCGAGTCCCCCGCCGCCGCCGCGTTCGTGGAGGCGGCGCTCGCGGTCGGCCACGTGGAGGAGAGGGACAAGAACGGCGAGCAGTCCCCCGGCGTCGGTGCCGTGCCGATGAACGCTGCGGACGGCGTGCGCTGGAACGCCGCGCTCGCCTACCTGATCGCCGGGCCCCGACGGCCGAACCTGGAGGTGCGAGGCGGGAGCACGGTCCTCCGAATCCTGCTGGGCGCCGGCCGGGTGACGGGGGTCGAGGTCCTCGTCGACGGGCTCGTGACCACGATCCCCGCGGACGCGGTCGTGCTCAGCGCCGGTGCGCTCTCGTCGCCCGCGATCCTGCTGCGGTCCGGCATCGGACCGGCCGACGAGCTGCGCGGTGCGGGCGTGCCCGCCCTGCTCGACGCGCCCGGGATCGGTGCAGCGTTCGGCGACCATCCGCAGGTGATGCTCGAGTGGCACCCGTCCGCGGCGTCGCGGTGCGCGGACGGCGGCTGGATGGGCGCCGCGCTGAACACGGACGAGGTGGAGGTCCTGCAGTCCCTGATCCCGACGGCGGAGCTGACCGGCTCCCCGTCGGCTCCAGGAACGCCGCTACCCCTCCTGGTCTCGGTGAGCCGGCCGGAGGCGCACGGGCGGCTGACGATCGTGGATCCGGATCCGCGGACGCCCGCGACGATCGCCTTCCACTACCTCCGGAGCTCGGCGGACCGCCGCGCGCTGCGCGAGGGCGTCCGGCTGGCGGCGGAGCTGCTCGCCGCGCACCCGTTCGCCGCCGTGTCGACCGGTGGGGCGGCGATCGACCGAGCGGTGCTCGCAGACGACGGCGCGCTCGACGAGTGGGTCGCCGCGCACCTCGGCACCGCGCTGCACACCTGCGGCACGATCCCGTTCCGCATGGCCGACGGCTCCCCCGGCCCGGTCGACCAGTCCGGCGCCGTCCGCGGGGTCGCGGGGCTGCGCGTGGCGGACACCTCGATCCTGCCGACCGTCCCCACCCGCGGCCCTGCAGTCGCGGCGGTCCTGACCGGGGAGCTGGTCGCCGCGGCGATCCGGGTGGAGCGCTAGACGCACTCGGAGCCGTCGGCCACTCGCCCGACCTCGCCGAACATCCTCGCTACGAAACGGAGCGGGGCGGCGCCGGGTTTCGCCGTTCGCGCTGCCGGAGGGGCGTGATCCCGCAGGGTGGGCACATGGGCATGCCGGCGAGCGCATCCCGGCCGACCCGCCCAGCGCTGCTGCGCGTCGCCGCGGGCGTGGTGGCCGTCGCCCTCGCGGTGATCCCCGGCGTCGGCGGGACCGCCTCCGCGGAGGCCGATACGGGGCCGCGAGCACCGCGGAGCCGATTCGTCGAGGTGCCCTCCTCGCCGGGCGGCACCGGCACCGTCCGGATCGACACCGACCTGTACCTCCCCACCTCCGTGCCCGCCCCCGCCGTGCTGCTGGCGCACGGGTTCGGGCAGACGAAGGCGGATCTCGAGCCGGAGGCGAGGCGGCTGCAGGGTGCGGGGTACGTCGTGCTGGCCTACTCCGCGCGCGGCTTCGGCCGGTCCACCGGCCGGATCGGACTCGACTCGCTGGACGGGGAGGTGCCGGACGCACGAGCGCTCGTCGACGTCCTCGCGCGGGAACCCGCCGTTCGCAGCCGTGACGGCGACCCCGTCGTGGGTGTCGTCGGCGCCTCCTACGGCGGAGCCCTCGCCCTCATGCTCGGTGCGACGGATCCGCGCATCGACGCCGTGGTCGCGGGCATCACCTGGAACGACCTCGCGCAGGCACTCGACCCGGTGTCCTCCGGCCGGGTCCGCGGGTCGCAACCCGAGCGCCTGTTCAAGTCGGCGTGGGCCGCCCGCCTCTTCGGGACCGGCGCGGCGGGCAGCTCGGACCCCTGCAGCCGCTTCACGGCGCAGCTCTGCACGCTCTACCGGACCCTCGTCACGGGCGGATCGCTGACGGACGCCGACCTCGCGCTGCTGCAGCGCTCGTCGCCGAGCACCGTGCTGAGCGGGATGACCGCGCCCACGCTGCTGATCCAGGGGCTGCAGGACTCGCTGTTCGGCCTCGATCAGGCGGACGTGAACCGACGTCAGATCAGGGCCGCCGGTGCGACCGTGCGGGTGGACTGGTTCGACGGCGG
This sequence comes from uncultured Amnibacterium sp., assembly GCF_964244015.1. NCBI lineage: Bacteria > Bacillati > Actinomycetota > Actinomycetes > Micrococcales > Microbacteriaceae > Amnibacterium > uncultured Amnibacterium sp. The sequence continues at coordinate 14,044 of NZ_CAXTHO010000002.1, forward strand.
CCACGACGGCGACGGGATCGCCGGTACCGAGCAGGCGACGGAGGACTGGCTGGCGGCGACCCTGCAGCACGGGTCGTCGCCGATGAGGCGGTTCGAGTACGACGTGCCCGCGAGCACCACCTCCTTCGCCGGACACCGCGTCGCCTCGCGCTACCCGGGGCTGGACGGCAGCGTCCGCCCCCTGTTCCTCCCCCTCGGCGACGCGGAGCAGACGGTCGTGAACCCACCGGGCGGGCAGCCGGCTGCCGTGACCTCGCTGCCCGGCATCGCCGTCGACAGCGATGTGGGCATCGCGGCGAACGGGCTGCTCGCACCGCGGAACCCACCGGGTCAGGCGGCGCGGTTCGTGTCGTCCCCGCTGCGCACCTCCGTCGTGCTCGCCGGCACGACCTGGGTCCGGATCCAGGTCACGCCCGTCAGGGCCGTCGAGCAGGACGTCGTGCTGTTCGGGCAGCTGGCTGCGCTGACCGGGACCGCCAGCCGCACCCTGCCCGGCGGCGTGGCACCGATCCGCGTCCACGTCCCCGCGGGCGGAGCGACGATCGGCGTCGCACTGCCGGCGACGACCTGGCGGTTCGCCGCCGGCGACCGGATCGCGCTCACCGTGCGCACGACGGACAGCCAGTTCCTCGGCTCCACCACGCCCGCGGCCTTCCGGGTGTCGACCGGCGGCGCGATCGTGCTGCCGCGGCTCACGACGCAGTCGAGCGGCGCGGGCGTCGGACAGCCCACCCGCGCCACCCTGTGGCGGATCGGCGGGCTGCTCGCGATCCTCCTGCTGCTGCTGATCGGCGCGGCGGTCGTCGGCAGGCGGCGCGCTCGAACCGCGCGATCGGCGGAGGGAGCGGGCGCCTCCGCTCCCCCGCTGCGGGTCCGCGGTGTCACGAAGCGCTTCCGCTCGGGCTTCGTCGCGGTCGACGACGTCTCGTTCACCGTGGAGCGGGGTCAGGTCGTCGGCCTGCTCGGCGAGAACGGGGCGGGCAAGACGACCACGATGCGGATGGTGCTGGGCCTCGCCCGGCCGGACGCCGGCACGATCGAGGCGTTCGGTGCGGCGGTGGTCCCCGGTGCTCCCGTGCTCCGGCGGATCGGCTGCTTCGTCGAGGGTCCCGGCTTCCTGCCGCACCTCTCCGGCCGCCGCAACCTCCGCCTGTTCTGGGCGGCGACCGGGCGGCCGCGGCGCGACGCGCGAATGGAGGAGGTGCTCGCGATCGCCGACCTCGGCGACGCGGTCCGGCGCCGGGTCGGCGGCTACAGCCAGGGCATGCGCCAGCGCCTCGCCATCGCGCAGGCGATGCTGGGCATGCCCGACCTGCTCGTGCTCGACGAACCGACGAACGGCCTCGACCCGCCGCAGATCGTCGCGCTCCGCGGCGTGCTCCGCCGGTACGGGGAGTCCGGGCGCACCGTCATCGTCTCCTCCCACCTGCTCGGCGAGGTCGAGCTCACCTGCAGCCACCTGGTCGTGATGTCGCACGGCCGCGTCGTCGCCTCCGGGCCCGTCGCCGAGGTCGCAGGCGGGACGGACGAGCTGCTGGTCGAGGTCGACGATCCCCGCGAGGCGGTCGAAGCCCTCCAGCAGCTGGGCGTCGACGCCGTCGAACCGGCAGGCGCGGACGCCGTCCGCGTCCGACCGGGCGCCGTCCCGGCTGCAGCGGTGGTCGGCGCGCTCGTCCGTGCGGGGGTCGCCGTGTCCGACGTGCACCGCGAGCGGCACCTCGAGGACGCGTTCCTCGACTTGATCGGCGACGCCGGGGCGACCCGGTGACCGCGGAGGTGGAGGCGCCGCGCGCCCGGCCGCGCCGGGCAGCGCTGCCGGTGCACGTCGAGCTCGTTCGCCAGCTCGGCCAGTGGCGGGTGCAGGTCGCGGTCGGGGTCCTGCTCGTGCTCCCCCTGGTCGTGCGGATCGCCTTCCTCCTCGGCGGCGCAGAGCCGTCCCGTACGGGCGGGGACCTCGGTGCGCTCGCGCAGTCGTCCGGAGGCGGCTTCGCGGCGTTCGTGCTGCTGGTGTCCGGCGGCTACCTCGTCACGATCGTCGCGGCGGTGCTCTTCGGCGACCTGATCGCGGGCGAGGCGTCGCGGTCGACGCTGAAGTACCTGCTCGCGATCCCGGTGCCGCGCCTCCGCCTCCTCGGCGTCAAGGCGCTGGCAGCAGCTTTGATCCTCGTCGCAGGTCTGGCCGGCATGGCCGCGATCGCGCTGCTCGTCGGCGTGCTCTCCTACGGTCCCGGCGGCATGCAGGTGCCGAACGGTCCGCGCCTCGACCTGGGGCAGACCGTCGCGCGGCTCGCGCTGGCGACCGCGGTGACGCCGTTCGGCCTGCTGTGGGCCGCTGCCCTCGGCCTGCTGCTGACCGTGCTGACCGACTCGCCCCTCGCGGCGGCGGGCGGGGTCGTCGTGGTCGCGATCGTGACGAGCACGCTCGACCAGGTGGCGGCGCTGAAGGACTTCCGCCTCTGGCTGCCGACCCACTACGCGTTCGCGTACCAGCAGTTCCTGCTGCAGCCGATCGACCTCCGGCCGGTCGCGGACGCGCTCGTCAACGGACTGCTCTGGGTCCTCGTCCTCGGCCCGGTCGCCGCCTGGTGGTTCCACCGGAAGGACATCTCGGGCTGACCGGGCCCGCCCGGCTTCGCCAGCGCGTTCGTGCTCTGCGTTCCGTGGTGTGGCAGCGCACGGTCGCGGCCCTCCGTCCGACCGGTGGCGGCCGTCACATGTACTGGGCGTGCGCATACTGCGGTATCACGACGTCGCATTCCTGATCGGCGATGCACGACGCCTGCTCCGACGCCTGCGGCACACGGCCGCCCCGGCGCGCCTGCTGAACGGCGGCGTCCACTCGTTCAAAATCTGCAGGACCGCACCCCGTGCGGCGTCCTCGAGCCCGGCCCCCGGCTCGCAGGAAGAAGAAGGCGCGCAGGTGCGCGCTGATCTGCAGAAGGGCCACCATGATTCGGACCTGCCGAGCATCAGCCGCCGTCGACGTGCTGCACGCCGTCGTGTCGGGCGCGCTGTGACCCTCTCGGACCTCGCACTCCGAGGCGCCGCTCGGCTCTGGTACGCCAAGAAGCTCGCCGACCGCGGCGCTGTCCCCTATGCGCGGGATGAGCCGCGCGCTGCAGCGGGCGTGGGCCCGGTGGACCACGTGCTGCTGATCGGGAACGGGCCGGCGCACGGCTGGGGTGTGGTGACCCACCGGCTCGCGCTGTGCGGTCAGCTCGCCGACGTGCTCTCGGAGACGACGGGACGAGCGGTCGAGGTCGAGTACGTCGGGGCCGAGCTGATGAGCATCGAGTCGGCCGTCGCGTGGCTCGGCGATCGCGACCTGACCGACTACGACGCGGTGGTCGTCGTGATGGGGATGAGCGACGCGGTCCGGCTCACCCCGCTGGCGGTGTGGCAAGCGGGCCTCGAGCGACTGCTTGCACATATCCGGGAGGGTGTGCGGTATCAGGCCCCGATCGTCATGGCCGGCATCCAGTCGGTGACCTCCGAGCCGCAGTACCGAGGGGTGATCGCGGCGCTCGGGCAGCGGCGGGCCGACGCCATGAACGACGTCTCGGAACGGGTCGTCGGCTCGTTCGTGAACAGCGCGTTCGTGCGCCTGGCTCGACCTGAGTACCAGCCCGAGCGTCCGTTCGGGTCACCACAGACCTACCGGGTCTGGGCCGCCGAGCTGGCGGCTGCGGCGGCCCCGCTGCTGGAGGAGCGTCGTGCGCGGGGCGCCGAGCGGCGCCGGTCGAAGGTCGAGCCTCGAAGCTGGCAGTGGCCGGCCGCACCGGCGGTGCTCGAAGCGGCCGCCGAGCGGGGTACGCCGGAGCTTCGGCGACTCGTCGACGCGGCGAAGATCGAGTGCGGCGTCGCCCTCGCCGTCGTGACCCTGCTCGAAGGGGATCGGATGTGGTTCGCCGCCGCCTCCGCCGACACCCCCGTCGCGATCCCGCTCGAGCTCTCGTACGACCTGCACGTCCCGAACGATCGTGCGCTGGTGGTCCCGAACGCGATGGCCGACCCCCGGTTCAAGACCAACCCGTTCATCGCCCAGTCCCATCTGCCGTTCTACGCGGGCCATCCGATCCACGACCTGCAGGGGCGGATGATCGGCACGTTCTGCGTCCTCGCACCGCAGTCGCGTCCTGCCGGGTCGATCCGGCTGAACGTGCTCGCGAACTACGCGGCGCAGGCCGAGGTCGAGCTGCAGCGGCTGGAGGCGGAGGCGCTGGGAATCGTCACCGCCTGAGGCCCCCACCCTCCGGCGCGGGCGGCGTCAGGAGGGGCCTGCCTCCGCGTCGGCCCGCTCCGCATCGGCCCGGTCGCGCAGGACACCCAGCCGGACCTTCCCGGTGGCGCCTCGCTCGATCGGTCCGAACGAGATGCGGCGCGGCTTCTTGAAGCCCGCGAGGCGGTCCCCCACGTGGGTCCTCAGCTGCTCGGCGGTGACGACCTGTCCGTCCCGCACCGCGACCGCTGCCACCACGATCTCGCCCCAGCGGGCGTCCTCCAGGCCGAACACGACGCAGTCCGCGACGGCGGGATGCTCCGCGAGCGCCCCCTCCACCTCGGCCGGGTACACCTTCTCGCCGCCCGTGTTCACGACCGCTTCCCCCCGTCCGAGCAGGGACACGCCATCGGTCTCCCAGCGAGCCCAGTCACCGGGGACCAGGTACCGGCGGCCGTGGATGGACCGGTAGACCTCGGACGTCCGAGCCGGATCCTCGAAGTACCCCTCCGGCGTGGCGCCCTTGTACGCGAGCAGGCCGACCCGCCCCACCTCGGCGGTGATCTCGTCACCGGACTCGTCGAGCAGCACCGCGCCCGGGAGGAGGCGGAGCCGGCTCGGCAGCTCGGAGACGTCCTTCGTGCGCGCCATCGCGAACGGACCCCCTTCGCTCGCGCCGAGGATGTCGATCAGCTCGGCGCCGCTACGGTCCAGGAGGGCCCGCTTCGTGCGATCGCTCCAGCTCATACCGGAGCTCATCACGGTCTCCAGCGAGTCGAGTCGGGTCGCGGGACGACGTGCGAGCTCCTCGACCAGCGGGACGGCGACGGCGTCGCCGGCGATGATCAGCCGGGACACCCGGTGCTCGAGAACGGCATCGATGGTCAGGGCCGGATCGAACCGGCGCGTGTTCACGAACACGAGCGCGCCGCCCGTCAGCAGCGTGTTCATCGCGTTGAAGAACGCCATGGCGTGCATCAGCGGTGTGATCGGCAGCGTGACCGGATGCGGCAGCGCGGGATCGGTCGCGACGGCGACGGCTTCGCGGACGCTCGACGGGAAGTCGACCCCCAACGTCCCGTACGCGGAGGTCAGCTGGCTGTCGAGCACCACGTCGTGCCGGTACACGACGGCCCTGGGCATCCCGGTCGTGCCACCCGTCAGCAGGAACACCTGGTCCGCCCCCGACCGACTCGATTCGTCCCCCCGGGGCGACTCGACCGCCTCGTCGAACGACGGCCCGTCGATCGGGTCGAGCTCGTGCTGCACGGTCAGCACCGTCGGCGGGTCGGCGATCGTCGCGACCGCCTCCAGCAGTCGTTCCTCGAGCCAGGACGCGACGACGACCACCTTCGGTCGGGTCATCGTCAGGACGTGCCGCAGCTCGGCGGCGGCGTACCGGAAGTTCAGGTTGACCGGCACGGCGCCGATCTTCATCGACGCGTACAGCGTGACCAGGTACTCCGGCCGGTTCGTCATCAGACATGCGACCCGGTCCCCCCGACCGACCCCCTGTCGCTGCAGCCACCCGCCGAGCCGCGCAGCGCGGTCCTCGAGGTCGCCGCGCGTGATCCGCTCGCCTTCCCACACGATCACGGTGGCGTCCGGAGCGGCGGCGGCGATGTCATCCCAGATCGTGGACCAGTTCACGGACAGGCCGGGCCGGCGCAGGGTCGGGATCGGGGTGGTGCTCATAGCGTGCACTGTGCGCTGATACGCCCCGGATCCGCCTGAGGCGCGCCTGTGCGAGCCGGCTCGCCGGGAGAGGCTCAGTCGATGGGGTAGTCGACGAAGGCGAACGCGGAGCCGTCCGGCGACCAGCTCGGCACGTTGATGGTGCCCTGGCCACCGTCGAGTGCGACGAGCGTCGTGGGGTGCTGCCAGTCGTCGACCGACACCAGCCGCAGCTCGATCGGCAGGTCGGCCGGATGCCCGGTGGTGCCGGAGGGGAAGCTGAGGTAGACGACGACATCGCCGGTCGGGGCCATGTGCGGGAACCAGTTCACCCGCTCGTCGAACGTCAGCTGCTCGAGCTCCGCGCCGTCCGGCCGCACCCGGGCGAGCTGCGCGTGCCCCGGCTCGGACGAGAACTGCTCGGTGTTGAACAGGATCCAGGCGCCATCGGGCGTCCACTCGCAGCCGTCCGCGGGACCCGGATCGGTCGTCACGGCGACGTCGTCCGAGCCGTCGAGGCCGATCGTGTGGATCGTGCCGGAGGCCCACCAGTCGTCTCCCGCCGGCTCGAGACGCACGTAGCCGAGCCGTTCCCCGTCGGGGCTGACGCCGTGGAGGAAGTGGAACGAGCCGTCGTCCGGCGTGATCCGCCGAGCCGCGCCGCCGGCGAGCGGCAGCGCCCAGATATGCCAGTCGTTCGCGGAGGCGAACACCGTCGCACCGTCGACCGAGAGCACGTGGTCGTTGTTGACCGCGGGCAGCCCCTCGGCCGGGATCGGCTCGGGCGGTGCCGAGCCGTCCGCCGGCAGGGTCCAGAGCAAGCCGTCCCCGTTCACCAGCAGCCGGCCGTCGTCGGTCCAGTTCGGCGCCTCGTACAGCCGGTCGGTGGACTCGAAGACGGTCGCGACCTCACCGGTCGCGCGGTCCCAGATGCGGATCCGAGCGCGCTGGCCCGGCTGCAGCCGGCGCAGCGGAGGCTGCTCGTCGCTCATGCGCCGGCCTCGGCCGAGAGGTGCGCGCGGATGCCGGCGACGACGAGGTCGTGGTCCTCCATCGACGTCAGCCCCGATGCGGTGACGGCGGCCACGACGCCGACGCCGAGCACGCGGATCGGGAACGATCCTCCGGTCACCGCGTACTCCGCCCCGAGCCAGCCGCTGGCCGCGGCGTCGATCCCGGCCGCCGAGAGCCGCGCGTCGACGAGCGCGCTGCTCGACTCCATCCGCAGCACCAGGGCGGACTTCCGGGCGATCCAGGCCTCCTGGTCCGGCGTGATGCCGGGCAGGGCGGCCCGGAACAGCACGAGCCCGTGCCGGCGGATGTCGATGCCGACGGGGTGTCCCGCCTCCTGCGCGGCGGCGGTGATGCGGGAGCCGAGACGCCAGGCGTCGGCGTGGTCGAAGTGCTCGAGGACGAGCTCGCGCTCCTGCTGCTCGAGCTCCGCGATGAGGTCGGTCATGGGCGATACTCCGGTCCCGGGGTGGTCACGAGGCGGCGGGCTGCGAGGTCCTGCTCGTGGGCAGGCGTGGGTTCCTCGCGCGCTGCTCCTCCTCCGACGCCTCGTCCCCTGGCACGGCGGCAGTCTCGCACGGGCGCACGCGGCCCCACCTCGAAGGTCACGCGCCGGCCGATTGAGCGTCTCAGGATCCTGGTCCCGAGACGCACGCGAGCGCCGAGTGCGCGCCCGAGAGACGCGGCCCTCTTGACAAGCCTGTGTGTCGCACAGCATCATCGATCATGCCCGATTCCGGAGATGTCACCGACGCGCAGCGGCAGGAGCTACTGCGCGGCGCACTCGTCATCGCCTGCCTTCGCACGCTGACCACGCCGGAATACGGATACGGCCTGGTCGAGACCCTGCGCCGCGCCGGTATCTCTACTGAAGGCAACACGGTCTACCCGCTGCTGCGCCGACTGGAGTCGCAGGGACTCCTCTCGAGCACGTGGGACGAGACCTCCGCACGACCCCGGAAGTTCTACGAGACCACCGCGCCGGGCGGGGCCGTCGCGGACGCGCTGTGGGCCGAGTTCGAGTCGATCCATCGAGCGCTCGCCAGCCTCAATCAGACGGTCCGAACGCGATGACCCTCTCGGACCAGTACATCGGCGCTGTCCTCGCGAACGTTCCCGCGGCCCAGCGGGGGGATATCGACGCGGAGCTGCGCGATCTCCTCGGGCAGGAGGCGGCGGCGCTCGTCGAGCTCGGCGAGTCCCCCGCTCGCGCCGAATGGAACGCCATAGATCAGCTCGGAGATCCCGATCTGCTCGCTGCCCGACTCACCGGCCGGTCACCCCACCTGATCGGGCCGCGCTTCTTCCCCTCCTACATCCGCCGGCTCCGCCTGCTCGTGACCGTCGCGGTGCCCACCGTGTTCGTGGGGACCGTTCTGATCGGTGCGGTCGCCATGAGGCCCTACGCCGAGGTTATGGGCCGAGCGACGAGCAGCTCGGCCGCCGCCGCGCTGGTCATCACTGCCGTCCTGACGATCGTCACTGTCGCACGGCAGCGTCGGGAAGCCGCCTCCACCCCTCCGCCGTGGTCCCCGGACGTCCTGGTCGGATCGGAGCCGCGCTCCTGGCAGGATTTCGTTCGACTGGTCGCAGCGCTGACGATGGCCGGCCTCATCGTCGCGGCGCTTGTCGGGCAGGCGACGGGAGGCGCACTGCTCAGCCCGTCGGGCCAAGCCCTGCCGATCATCGATCCCGCGCTGTGGTCGTTCTGGATGCCGTACTTCATCGCCCTGCTGCTGGTGCAGGCCGCCCGTCAAATCGCGGTCTACGCGCGCCCGAGCCAGCTACGTCTCTGGGCATGGGCCAACCTGCCGATTCAGGCCGCGTTCTGCATCCCCGCGATCTGGCTCCTCGTGACGGGTCGACTCCTGAACCCAGCCATCACCACGACACTGGGACCGGAGGCCGATCGCGTCGTCGGCGCTGCCGCGCCGGCCCTCGCGGCGCTGATCCTGGCGATCGTCCTGATCGACAACTCAGGCGAGCTGTGGCGCGCATACCGGAAGGGAAATCGAACGACGGCGTAACACGGAGATGAACGGAGCCAGTTCGCTCGTCCAGTGACGCGTTGCTTCGTACCGATCAGGCGGCTCAGGCTGGTCGGCGCGATATTTGGCGGCGGTGTGCGGACTCCCATTCTGGAAGGCGTCGACCCCTCACCTCGGCAGCGACGTGCCCGATAACCCGCGCTCGACGACTCGCGGGTGACACCCTCATCATTGGTGAGCCGGATCCGCTCACGAACCTCTGATTAATCGCGAACCAAGAGTTTGATTAGTAGCGAACCAGGAGTCCAGAAGTCACTGAGACAGCGGGGAGTCAGCGCAGGGGGAACGCTGCCCTTGAGACGAGCAGCAACACCACAGCGATGGGGACGGCCACCAGTGCGACGGCTTGGCCTACCGTGAGCACCGAACTACCGGCGAGAACACCCACCAGGGCCGGGGTGAGCAAGCCCGACAGGCGTTGACCGACGAACAGCGCACTGAACCCCGACCCTGGCGGTCCTGGTGTCCTGGCCGCCGCATCAGCCAGCTGCGGGGAGAGCACCGAGATCCCCAACCCGGTGACTGCGATGCCGATGAAGGCGGCCACCGGTGAGGGGATGAGCATGGAGATCAGCACTCCGGCCACCGCAGTCAGCGTGCCGGTTCGGGCGGTGACCAGCACACCCAGCCGTGAGGTGGCGTGGTCGCCGAACAGTCGCCCAATCGTCATGGCCAGGGTGAACACGACGTAGGCGGCTGCGGCGGCACCGGCGGGCACGTCGAGGTCGTCGCCCAAGCGGAAGGTCGCCCACTCCCCGGTGGAGGTGTCCACGGCGAATGTCGCCAGGCTGGCCACCGCCAGACCCAGAACGGCTGGATGCAGCCAGTAGCGGCGGCCAGCCGGACCGTCTCGTCCGCCGTGGCCCGACCGCGCGACATCCTGTGGTGTGTCCTGACGTGCGGCGCTCTCCGACGATTGCAGGGGCTGTCCCGGCGGTGTGGTGGGAGCGTCGCTGCGGCGCAGTCCGGGTGCGGCGATGAGTAGAGCCAGAATGAGCAGCGCGCCGACGAGGCTGTAGTGGACGGCCACGGACAGATCAAAGGCCGCGGCCAGGCTGGCGGTGCCGGCTCCAGCCAGACTGCCGAAGCTCCAGGCACCGTGCAGGCGGCTCATGACCGGTTGTTCACGCTCGGTGCTGGTGCGGGACCCCTGCAGGTTCATGGCGACGTCTATGAACACGTCGAAGAGCTGCATTACCACCAGCGCCGCAATCAGCAGCAGGGCCGACGTGGACCAGCCGACCGCGGGCAAGGCCAGGGCGTAGAAGACGCAGCCGACGAGCAGGATGCGGCGAGAGCCGAGTCGCGTGATCGCGGCGCCGGTCAGGAGGCTAGCGCCCAGGCCGGCGAGATTGCCGACGGTCAGCACGAGGCCGAGCGTCGTGGTGGAGATTCCCGTCTGGTCACGGATCTCAGGTAAACGCGGGATGTAACTGGCGTAGAGAAAGCCGTTAGTGGCGAACAGTAGGGCAAGGGAGAAGACGGTCCGGTTGCTGGAAGGCCCAGACCTCCCGCTGCGGCCAGCGCTCACCGACGACGCACCGTTGCCGAAGTGCTGTCGACCGGCCGTGGCCCTGGCCTACGGAATGAAGGAGGTGGCGGGAGTCTGCGGGGCTTCACTGCCGTAGACACGGTCGTCAAGTCTGGTGTCGTCTGGTTGTGGTGTCAACGCTGAGTCCTCGTTGAGGAGGCAAGGTGCTGCAGGGGGTCAGCAGATCGCCTGCCAAACCCTAGCCGCTAGTGAGGTCAGTCTTTAAAAGCGTGCCAATCGCCAACCTATCGTCGAGAATGATTCAGGCATCGCCCATGAGACCGAGCTCGTCATTCCGCCTGACTACCGACTTCGGCGGGCTGAGCGTGTCGACGGGCTCTCAGGGATCGAGAGGGATGCAGGAGCGGCCCCTTAATCGACCCCCTCTATAACCCTCGGAATATCGAAGTTAATTCGAGATTGGGTGGACGCAGGAACGCCTAGCCGAAGAGAGCGGGGTCGGTCTCCGGACCATCCAGCGACTGGAAGCTGGTCACGACGCGAGCCTCGAGACCCTTTTTCCCGTGTCGGCGGCCTTGCGTGTTCCGGTGCGCGACCTCTTCACGGTAATCAACGGTCAGGAACTCGACCCTCGCGTGGAGGCGATGGCCCTTCGGACTGAGCTACAGCAAGGAGCACGTGATCGGATGATCGCTAATGGCCGGCTGCTCTTCTTCATTGTCGGCGTCCGAGAGCCACGACGCTTCTGTCTCACTAGCCTGACCGCGAGACGCTGGCAGCCGTGCCGATCACTAGCCGGGCATCCCTCACCCCGCCTAGATTCCGATCCTTCTTCGGACAGTCGCCGCCCTCACGCGACGCGCCGACCTTCCGAGTGGCAGAAACTTCTGCGGCACCTAGAGCTTCAATGCCGGAGCCTCCAAAAGCGCGTAGGCGGCATTGAGCCGAGTTCGCGGTTCTAGCTGAGGACGTCGAGCGTGGTCATCTACAAGGACGTAATTGTCGTCCTCCAGCTGTACGTACGTACCAAGGTCGCTGGGCGCGAAACTACGGTAGGACCGCCATCTCTCGGAAGATTCAGCCAAGGCTGAACGTAGTTCGGCTCGGGTGACGGCTGGTTGGGAGATCAATTTCTTCGGCACTATAAAGGTCGCAGGCAGCGCGGGACTGCCACATTGCTCCATCAAGCGCCAGAAGTCTCGCCAAGCAATAGGCGCTACTCCGACGAGCGGCCCTCTCGGGATTAGCTGGCCATCCTGAACCCACAATAATCCGCGCTTGACCTTTGAGTGCCCACCAGCCTTTGCTGCCTCGATGTCAGCCTGAAGGCGCCACCTGAGTTCCCAGCCTGGAATGACGTACGTCCAGTGGACAAACCATTCGTTCCCAGATTGAGCCTCGTATGCAAGCTGTGCCGGCATCACGCTGTTCAGCCACGGGAAGTTGGACTGCGGCATCAGTTCCCCGTTCCACGGCGGCGCGGGGAACACGTAGTAGTCATCTCCTCCGTCTTGCCCATAAGCGTCGAGTTGAAGAAGATCCACCTCGAGCTCATGACGGCCGTACTGCCCGTTCCATTCAGTCGTCTTCAACTCGAGGAGAACACGTTTCCCGATGCCGAGCGGCCCTCCTGAGGCCATGATGTCGGCACCCGTAGATGGCCACCACATACGGAGGTGCGCTCGGTATCGGTACCCAAGGTGCATCGAGCACCAGTGTTCAAAGGTCTTTTCGGGAAACGAGCGCGTCACAGTACCTCCAACGTAAGCAGCGGAGCTAAAGCTACGGGCAAGTGGCCCTCACCTCGATAACACAGAACAGGTGCCCCCGAATGTTGGGGCATCCGCATACAGCACGATTCAGACTCGCAATCAGTTGGACGCGCCTACAAGACCGACGGGGGCTGAGCGTGCCCGATACCCGACGCAGAGGTGGACAAACGTGCTCATGTCCTCGGGCCCTCGGATGCCTTGGGGGTCCGTTGCTTATGTTTCAACTCGTGCGGACACTCCCTAACCGCGGTTCAGGCAAACCTCCGTGTACGAAATAGACGGGCCCACGTGGATGCCTGGGCTCGCCCATTGTTCGCTACCTCCGTAGGAGATCCCGTGGCGTCACGCACGCCGTAGGCCTGTTGCGTGGGCCGGATTACTCGCCCGAGGGCAGCCGCCTTGGGGCCCGTGGTCGGCTTCTCGTTAACATCTCCACCCTCTAGCTGCGCGCGACCACCGCGCACCGCGGATCAGCCGCCGCGTTGGTGCCCCCCTCTGGCGGTCGACGAACGACGGGCCGAGCACATCTGACGTGCGGCTTGCCGGAATGACAGTGGTCGCGAATAAGGGCTACCAGCGGATCGAGGCGCCGAAAGACTACGAGCACCGATCGATCCCGGTCCCCGGGTTCCTGCTCGAACCGCTCCGAGCACAGACGCTCGACGGGCGCCCACGGGACCCGGTCTTCTACGGGGCTCGATCGCGTACCTGGCTGCGGAACCACACCTTCAGAAACGGCTGGTTCGACCCCGCTGCGCATGCGACCGGGCTACCGGGATTGACTCCGCACGACCTCCGCCCCCTGGATCGGTACGCGGACCTGTTCGAGGACGACCTAGACGCGGTTGCAGTGGCCCTCGATCACGCAGCACTGCGCAAGGATGTGGGCAAAGCGCTCTACCAACCCTGGCGAGCCGCCGATAGAAACAGAAAAACCCCCGGATCGACCAGGGGTTCTTCGTGCGTGATCCCAGCGGGATTTGAACCCGCGTTACCGCCGTGAGAGGGCGACGTCCTAGGCCGCTAAACGATGGGACCGCATGCCGCGAGCGAGCGCGGCGGTCAACGAGTATGCCACACCCGGTACGGCCGCTCGAACGGCGGTCACCGCCGCAGGAGGCGCTGGATCCGCCGCCTGAAGCGGACCCTCGACGTCGGGCGGATCACCGTGATCGGCTCGGTCGCGTCGGGGCGGAGGAGGTGGACCGGCGACTCGCGCTCGAGGTCGAGCTGCTCCAGCACCCGGTCGACCGAGGCGAGCACCGACCCCTGCAGCATCCACAGGTCGGGACGCTGCCGCGGATCGAGGTCGAGCAGCGTCAGCTCCGTCAGCACCGCCCGCGCCTCCCGCACCGAGTCGAGCGTCCGCTCGCGAGCGAGGACGCGGTCGGGCTCGGCGCCCGAGTACTCCGCGCCGACCAGATCGCCGAACGCGCGGAGGCCCGTCGCCGTGTCGTCGAGGGCGAGCGCGAAGGCGCGGCGCAGCTCGGTCGCCGCCTGGTCGTCGTCCCGCTCCTGGTCGGGCGTCTCCTTCATGAGCACCACGAGCAGGGCGCGCTCGGCGGCGAGGCAGCGGTCGAGGCGGTCGAGCGCACCGCGCAGCGCGGGGTGGATGGTCGCGGTGGTCAGGGCGAGCGGGTTCAGGACGCGGGTCCGTTCGGCGATCCGCACCGCCTGGGACGCCTCCACGGTGTCGGCCGCGAGGTGGTCGCACCAGTCGAGCCACGCGGCGACCTCCTCCGGAACCGGCGGGCGGGACCCGAGCATCCCGGCCATCTCGCTCAGCAGCGCCGCCTGCGAGCGCGCGACGCGACGCACGGCCTCCCCCGCCTGCACATTCGGGATCGCGACCGGCACGAGCAGGGAGAACAGGATGCCGACGACGGTGCCGATCAGGGTGTTCAGGAGGCGGACCTCCGCCCCGACGCCCGGCGACGCGACCGCGAGGATGAGCATCGCGCTGATCGGTGTCTCGAGCGACTGATCACCGAGGCGGAACAGCTTCGCGAGCAGCAGCGACGTCGCGATGACGAGGGCGAGGCTCCACCACGACAGCCCGGTCCAGGTCGTGACGACGACCGCGACGAGCACCCCCGTGAGCACCGCCCCCACGCGCACGAGGCCCATCAGGAGCGTGCCGACCGTGGAGGCCTGCACGACCAGCAGGGCGGTCAGCGGCGCGGTGAGGTCGAGGATCCCCGGTGACACCGCGTTGGCGACGAGGTAGGCGATCACGGCGGCGATCGTGAGCCGGGCGATCTGCGCGGTGCCCGGCCGGAGGCGGGCGGGGATCTCGGCCCAGGAGGTCGGGAACGAGGGCCAGACCCAGTCGAGCACGCGGCGGACTCGGAGCCTCGCCAGCAGACGCCATCCCTCCGTGCGCGATCCCCCGATCATCAGGCCCTCCCCGCAGCGGATCCACGGCGTGGCGGTGGTCGACTTGTGACCATGCGCATCACCAAGCTCGAGCACGCCGCGCTGATCCTGGAGGAGGCGGGGCGGCGCCTCGTCGTCGATCCAGGCGGCCTCACCAACCCCATCCTCGACCTCACGGACGTCGACGCGATCGTCATCACCCATGAACACGCCGACCACTGGACGGCCGATCAGCTGCAGCGGATCACGCACGCCTCCCCGAAAGCCGTGATCCTCGCGCCCTCCGGCGTCGCGCGCGCCGCGGAGGGCATCGACATCCGGGTCGTCGCACCCGGCGACTCCGTCGAGATCGGCTCGTGGAAGCTGCGGTTCTTCGGCGGCAACCACGCGATCATCCACCCGACGATCCCGGTCGTCGAGAACGTCGGCGTGCTCGTCGACGGGCGGTTCTTCTACCCGGGCGACTCCTTCACCATCCCCCTCGGTATCGAGGTCGACACCCTCGCCGTCCCGGCCGGCGCACCGTGGCTGAAGGTGAGCGAGGCCATGGACTACGTCTCGATGGTCGCCCCCAAGCGCGCGTTCGGCACCCACGACGGCGTGCTGTCGGCGGCCGGCGTCGGGCTCGTGCACGACCGGCTGAAGGCGGTGACGGAGGCGAAGGGCGGCCAGTACTTCGCGCTGAAATCGGGCGAGATCCTCGAGGTGTGACGCCGTACCTCCAGGATCGACGCTCCGTCGGATCAGGGACAGCGCGTCCATCTGACGCGGTCGAAGCAGCTCCCCGGAGTCATGAACCGAGCAGGCTGGTCACGATCGGGGCGGCTGGGGCCGCGCGCAGCCCGGCCAGCGGCCCGCGCTGGATCACGCGGCCCGCGTCGAGCACGATCACCTCGTCGGCGAGGACCTCCGCGTCGCGGGCGTCGTGGGTCACGAGCACCGCGGAGCCCGCGAACGCGGTCAGCTGGGCGCGGATCGCGTCGCGGAGCGCGGGGCGCAGCTCGGCGTCGATCGCCGCGAGCGGCTCGTCCAGCAGCACGAGCGCCGGCTCGCGCGCGAGGGTCCGGACCAGCGCGACCCTGGCCGCCTGACCGCCGGAGAGCTGGGCCGGGCGCCGGTCGCGGAACCCGGCGAGCCCCGCCTCCGTCAGCAGCTCGTCCGCCCGGTCGCGGGATGCCCGCCGACCCAGCCCCTGGGTGCGGAGGCCGAACGCCACGTTGTCGAGCACCCCGAGGTGCGGGAACAGCGCAGCCTGCTGCTGCACGACGCCGATCGGCCGGCGCTCGGGCGGCACGGACCGGCGGGCGGCGACGTCCTCCAGCACGACGTCGTCGAGGACCACCCGGCCGCCGTCGATCGCGATCAGCCCGGCGACGGCGGCGACCGCGGTCGACTTGCCGGCGCCGTTGCGTCCCATCAGCGCGACCACCCGTCCCGGCGCGACCGAGATCGCGACGTCGAGCGCGAAGGCGCCGCGGTCGACGCGGATCGTGGCGTCGAGGCCTCCGCTCACCGCCCGATCCCCTGCAGCCAGTGGTCGCGCAGCGAGACGAGCACCACGACCGCCACCACCATCAGCACGACCGAGATCGCGATCGCCGCGTCCGGGTCGCTGTTCAGCGCGAGGTACGCCGCGATCGGGAGCGTCTGCGTGACCTTCGGCAGGCTGCCCGCGAACGTGACCGTCGCGCCGAACTCCCCGATCGCGCGCGCGAACGAGAGCACCGCACCCGCCGCGACGCCGGGGGCGGCGAGCGGCAGCGTGACGCGGACGAACCGCGTCCACGGCCCGGCGCCCAGTGTCGTGGCCGCGATCGCGAACCGCCGGTCGACGCCGCGCAGCGCCCCCTCCACGCCCAGCACGAGGAACGGCAGGCCCACGAACGTCTGCGCGATGATCACCGCCGCGGTCGTGAACGGGATCTGGAACCCGAAGGCCCGGTAGATCGGGCTGCCGAGCAGCCCGACCCTGCCGAGCAGCAGCAGCAGCGCGACCCCGCCGACGACCGGCGGCAGCACGAGCGGCGTCGTCACCAGTGCGCGCGCGAGGCGCCGGAGGGGGGACGGCCAGCGATCGGCGCCCGCGAGCACGACCGCGAGCGGGATCCCGAGCAGCACGCACAGCCCCGTCGACGCGGACGCGGTGCCGAGCGACAGCCCGAGCGCCGGCAGCACCGTGTCGCCGCCGAGCAGCTCGGGCAGCTGCGTCCACGGCGCGCGGACCAGCAGCGCGACGAGCGGCCCGACGAGCAGCACGAACGCGATCGCGGCAGGGACCAGGACCGCCCGCGGGACGCGGGCGAGCGGGTCCCTCCTGGTGCGCACGCCTCCTACTGCGGCGCGAGGAAGCCGGCTGCCTGCAGATCGGCCTCGTGCGCCTGCACGTAGGCGATCCACGCCGACGCGAGCGCCGCGTTCTTCGACGCCTTCAGCGCGGCGATCGGGTAGGCGGTGATCGCCTGGTCGGCCTCGTCGAACGGGATGCCCTCGACCTTGTCACCGGCGGCCTGCACGTCCGTGACGTAGACGAGGCCCGCATCCGCGTTGTTCCCCTCCACCTTCGTCAGCACGCTCGTCACGTCGGGCTCGTAGCTGTCCGGCTTCGCGGTGATCTTCGCCAGGTCGAAGACCTGGGTCGCCGCGGCACCGCACGGCACGGCCTTGTCGCACACGACGATCGTCTTGGCAGCGTCCGCGAAGTCCTTCAGGCCCGTGATCTTCCCGGGGTTGTCGGGCGGCACCGCGATCTCCAGCTTGTTGCGCGCGATCGTGACCGGGTCCGCAGCGGTGAGGGAGGCGTCCGTGACCGTGGCCATCGTCTTCGGGCTCGCCGCGGCGAACACGTCGACGGGGGCGCCGGAGACGATGGCCGCGGCGAGCGCCGAGCTGCCGCCGAAGTTGAGCGTGATCGTCGTGCCCGGGTTGTCCGCCTGGAACGTCGTGGCCAGCGCCGGGAACACCTCGTTCAGGCTCGCGGCGGCATCGACGGTGATCGACCCGCTGAGCGCGGGTGCCGAAGACGAGGCCGGCGCCGAGGGGGTCGCGGCAGGGGGGTCCTGCGCGCAGCCGGCCAGGGCGACGATCGACAGGGTGGCGACCGCGAGGGCGATCGGGGTTCGACGGTTCATCGGGGGCCCTTCATCAGGTCGGCTTCTTGAGGTCGGCGTGCTCGATCACGACGTTCGTGGCCTTGACGGATGCGGTGGCGATCACGCCGGGCTCGAGGTGCAGCTCGTCCGCGGCTTCCCGGCTCATCAGCGAGACGAACCGGAACGGACCGGCCTGCAGCTCGACCTGCGCCATGACGGTGTCGCGGATGACCCGCGTGACGATGCCGGTGACGCGGTTCCTCGCCGACGACGTCCCCTCCGGGGGCTGGAGGCGCGCGAGCGGCGACTCCGCGGCGATGTGGGTCGCCAGAGCGGCGAGGGCCGGGCCGTCGACGGTCGCCGGGCCGTTCGAGCGGTCGACGTCGATCCGCCCGGAATCCGCCCAGCGACGGAGGGTGTCGTCGCTGACGCCCAGCACGGCGGCGGCGTCCGTCACCCTGATCCGTTCGACCACGACGCCTCCTCTCCGTATCCGCGTGAATTTTCCAGCTTATCGACCGCACCTGCGGCAGCTGGTGGCGGTGGTTGGATCGTGATGTGCCGGATCCGCGCTACGCCAGGCAGGTGCTGCTGCCGGGCTTCGGCGACGCCGGGCAGCGGCGGCTGCAGGAGGCGCGCGTGGTGGTCATCGGCGCGGGCGGGCTCGGCTGCGCGCTGCTGCCGGTCCTCTCCGCCTCCGGGGTGGGCGATGTCGTCGTGGTCGACGACGACGTCGTCGAGGCGACGAACCTGCACCGGCAGGTCCTGTTCGGGCCAGGCGATCTGGGCCGACCGAAGGCGCGGGTCGCGGCCGAGCGGCTCGCTGCGCTGGGCGGCCGTGCCTCCGCGGTGCTGGAGCGGCTGACCGAGGCGAACGCCGCGGCCCTGATCGCCGGCGCCGATCTGGTGGTGGACGCGACCGACGACCTCGACGCCCGCTACCTGCTCGACGACGCGACCGCCGCGGCGGGGATCCCGCTGGTCTGGGGCTCCGCGGTCGGCTTCACCGGGCAGGTGGGAGTCGCCCTGGCCGGCGGACCGCGCTGGCGCGACCTGTTCCCCCTCCGGCCCGCACCCGGCACGGTGGCGACGTGCGAGCTGGTGGGGGTGCTGCCCAGCCTCTGCACCACGGTCGGCGGGGCGATGGCCACGGAGGCGCTGAAGCTGCTGACCGGCATCGGGCGCCCGCTCGCCGGCCGGGTGCTGGTGTTCGACGCCGCAGCGGCGACCGTCCGAGGGATCGCGTACGGTGCGGCTGACGACCACGGTCCCGTCGGGGACCGCGACGAGAACGAGGGGACGATGGCCGACATCGAGGAGATCACGCCGAGCGAGGCCGCCGAACTGCTGCGCAGCGGCGGGGACGTGACCCTGCTCGACGTCCGTGAGCCGTGGGAGGCGGAGATCGCGAGCCTGCCCGGCGCCGTCCTGATCCCCCTCGGCGAGCTGCCCGACCGGATCGGCGAGCTCGACCCGGACCGGGAGGTCATCGCCTACTGCCACGCCGGCGTGCGGAGCCTCCGCGCTGCCGGGGTGCTGCAGCAGGCGGGGCTGAAGGTGAAGTCCGTGGCCGGCGGCATCGACGAGTGGAGCCGGACCGTCGATCCCGACGTCCCGAGGTACTGAGCCGTGGCCCGACGTCGCACCGTCGACGAGCACGCCGCGCGCATCGCCGCCCTCGTCGGGCCCGCGCTCGCGCGCAACGAGACCGAGTTCGTGCCGCTCAGCACGGCGATCGGGCGGGTCACCTCCGAACCCGTCGTCACCGTGGGGCCCCTGCCGCCGTTCCGCAACGCGCAGATGGACGGGTACGCCGCGCACTACGCCGACCTCCGCCGCACGCCCGTGGTGCTGCCGGTCGACGGCGTGGTCGCCGCCGCCCCGACCTCGCCGGCCGTGCTGGAGGTCGGCCATCTGCTGAAGGTGATGACCGGTGCGCCGGTGCCGGAGGGCGCCGACTGCGTCGTGCCGGTCGAGCAGACGGTGGAGGAGGACGGCGGCGTCCGCATCCTGCGCCCTGTCGACGCCGGTGCGTTCGTCCGCGAGGCCGGCAGCGACGCGCTGCCCGGCACCGTGGTCGTCCCTCCCGCCACACGACTCGCGCCGCGGCACCTCGCCGCAGCCGCCGCGGCGGGCGTCGCCGAGGTCGCGGTCCGCCGCCGGCCGCGCGTCGCCGTGATCGCCACCGGCGCCGAGGTCGTGCCGCCGGGCACCCCGTTGACGCTCGGGCAGGTGCACGACGTGAACGGCATCACGCTCGCCGCGCTGGCGGAGGAGGCCGGCGCCGAGGTGGTGTCGGTCGAGCTGACGCCCGACGAGCCGGCGGCGTTCGAGCAGACGCTTCAGCGCGCGGTCGCCGCAGCCGACCTCGTGCTCACCGCCGGCGGGGTCTCGAAGGGCGACTTCGAGGTCGTGCGGCAGGTGCTCGAGCCGCTCGGCGCCGACGTCACCGAGATCGCGATGCAGCCCGGCGGTCCGCAGGGGTCCGCCTCCGTCCGCGGCACCCCGGTCGTGTGCTTCCCGGGCAACCCGGTGTCTGCCCAGGTGTCGTTCACGGTCTTCCTCCGCCCGCTGCTCCGAGCCGCGGTCGGCCTGCCGCCGGTCGCCGCGGTCGCGATGCCGCTCGCCGAGGGCGTGCACTCGCCGAGGGGGAAGCGGCAGTGGCTGCGCGGGGTCGTCGAGGACGGCTCGGTGCACCCGGTCGGCGGGCCGGGCTCGCACCTCGTCGTCGCGATGGCGGCGGCGGACGCGCTGATCGACGTGCCCGCCGACGCTGACTTCGTCGGTGCAGGCAGCGTCGTCTCGGTCCTGCCGCTCTGAATCCGCCAGCGCTGCCGAGTCGGCAGCGACAATGGGCGCATGGCTCGCTCGCTGACGCACCTCGACGCCGACGGGCGCGCCCGCATGATCGACGTCGGCGAGAAGCCGTCGACCCGGCGGGAGGCGCTGGCCCGCGGGCGGATGGTCACGACGGCGGAGGTCGTGCGCCTCCTGCTCGCCGACGGACTGCCGAAGGCCGATGCCCTGGCGACCGCTCGCATCGCCGGCATCGCCGGCGCGAAGCGGACCAGCGACCTGATCCCGCTCTGCCATCCGCTGCCGATCGACGCGGTGACCGTCGAGCTGCGGGCCGAGGGGTCGACCGTGCTGATCGAGGCGCGCGTGTCGACGACCGCGCGCACCGGCGTGGAGATGGAGGCGCTGACCGCCGTGACCGTCGCCGGCCTGACCCTGCACGACATGGTGAAGGCGGTCGATCCCGGAGCGACGATGACCGACGTGCAGCTGGTCGAGAAGACCGGCGGCGCACACGGGCGCTGGACCCGGGACCGTGTGCAGCAGGAGTCCCCGTCCGCGCCGGTGGGCGGCGGGCGGGTGCTGGTCGTGTCGACCGGCGCCGCGGCCGGCACGCGCACGGACACGACCGGCGCGCGCATCGTCCAGTGGCTGCGGGAGCTGGGCCTCGAGACGCCCGACGCGGTCATCCTCGCGGACGCGGACGTCGCCCGGGGCCTGCGCGCCACGCTGCAGGAGGGACCGGAGGTGCTGATCACCACCGGCGGTACCGGCCCGAGCCCGACGGACCGCACGCCCGAGGCGACCGCCGCCCTCCTGGACCGCCCGCTGCCCGGGATCGCGGAGGCGCTGCGAGCGCGCGCGGGGACACCGACCGCCGCGCTCGGCCGGGGGATCGCGGGGCTGGCGAACGGCACGGTCGTCGTCAACCTGCCCGGATCGGCGGGTGGGGTCGACGACGGGCTCGCCGTGCTCGCCGACCTGCTCCCCCACCTCCGGCACCAGGTCCGCGGCGACGCGGACCACGAGCACGGCGCGCACCAGTCCGCGGCGCACTCGTGACCGTCGCCCTGGCGGCCGTCACCGCCGACCCGATCGACGCGGCGGCCGTGGAGGCGGCGGTGCTGTCCCGTGCCGACGGCGCCCTGGTCACGTTCCGGGGCGTGATCCGCGACCACGACGCCGGGCATGCGGTGGTCCGCCTCGACTACTCCGCGCACCCGGACGCGACCGGCTTCCTCCGCGCGGCGTGCGACCGGATCGGCGGCGACCTCGTCGTCGCGGCCGTGCACCGGATCGGGGCGCTCGAGGTGGGCGACGTCGCGCTCGTCGCCGCGGTCGCCGCCCCGCACCGGGCTGAGGCGTTCGCCGCCTGCGCGGCCCTGATCGACGCCATCAAGGCCGAGGTCCCCATCTGGAAGCGTCAGCACTCCCCCGACGGCAGCACGGAGTGGGTCGGCCTCTGACATTTTTCGCGGATCAGGCTGGATTCGCGACATGCCGTTCGCGGGAGCGAACGCTGCGGCGTGTCGCCGACCCAGCCTGATCGACGAAACCGGAGGCGGCGATCCGCTCCTCCCCAGCCCTGATTCGGGCGAACAGGGCTTCGGAGGGGGTCCACCTCGAATCCGACCCCCGCTCGCTCGGCAGGGTCGCCGGCGTGCTTCCCACCGATTGGTCGGCCGTCGCGGCCAGGGCCCGTGCAGTGCTCGCCGCGAACGACGGCGTCGCCCACCTCTCGACCTTCGTCGCGGTGGGGCTGTCCCCGCATCAGGTCGCAGCCCTCTTCCGTTGCGGCGTACTGATCCGCCCGCGGATCGGCTGGTACGCCGATCCCGCGTTGCCGTTCGACGCGGTCCGCGCGATCCGGAAGGGCGGTGTCCTCGGCGGGACCTCCGCGGCGAAGTCCTACGCCCTGCCGATCCCTGAGGGCGCGGAGATCGAACTGCAGGTGAGCGTGCTGGACAACGCTTCCCGGCTCCGGGACAGCAGGAACCGGACCCGCCATGTGGCGGCAGGCGAGGAGGAGGGCGTGCGACTGCACTGGCAGCCCCGGCTGGAGGCGGTGCTGGGCTACCGCGTCGCGGTCGTCGACGCGCTGATCCAGCTCGCGCTGTGCGTGCCGTTCGACTGGCTCGTCGCCGCGATGGACCGGGCGCTGCACGTGCCGCGCGACGGGGTCGCGCTGATCTCCGGCGAATCGTGGGCGCTCCTCCGGCCCGCACTGCCCGAGCGGCTGCGACACGCGTGGGACCTCGCCGACGGCCGGTCGGAGAGCCCCATCGAGACGATCGTGCGGCTCGGGCTCATCCGCCTCGGCATCGCGTTCGACATCCAGGTGTGGCTGCTGCCGTATCACCGCGTCGACTTCCTCATCGGCGGCTGGCTGATCATCGAGGTCGACGGCAAGCGTTACCACGTCGAGGACGAGCAGTTCGAGGCCGATCGCGATCGGGACGCGCTCTTCGCGGCCTGGGGCTTCCGGGTCCTCCGCTTCAGCTACCGGCAGGTGGTGGAGGAGCTGGACTGGGTCCTCGACGTCATCAGCACCGTCGTCTCCCGTGGCCGCTGACTTCTCGCGGATCAGGTCGGATTCCGGACACGCCGTTCGCGGACGCGCCGAATCCGGCGTGTTGGTCGATCCGGCCTGATCCGCGAAAAGTGTCAGCCGCCGGCGAAGGGAGGGAGCACGTCGATCTGCGACCGGAGGGGGCGGGCCGGGTCGCGGGTCACCGTGCCGTCGACCAGGAGGGAGCCGGCGTCGAGCACCTGCTCCATCGCCGGGCCGTAGCGCTCGGACAGCCAGGCGCGGAGCGCGCCGGCGGTCGCTTCGACCGTCACGTGCTCCTCCTCCCGGCCGGCCGCCTCCGCAGCCGCCGCGAAGTACCGGACGCGCACGGTCCGGACCGGCTCGGGGACGGCCTCAGCCACCGATCGCCCCCATCGACCGGATCGGCCGCCGGAACGACGCCCGGTCCATGCCGTGGCCCGACTGCTTGCCCCACATCGCCGTGCGCCAGGCGTCCGCGATCTCGTCGTCGCTCGCCCCACCGCGCAGCAGGGGGGCGAGCGGCGCCTCGTCGTCGCCGAACAGGCAGGACGCGACCGAGCCCTCCGCCGTCAGGCGCGTGCGGTCGCACTCGGCGCAGAAGCTTCGCGTGACGGAGGCGATCACCCCGACGGTCGCGTCGGTGCCGACCACCTGCCACAGCTCGGCGGGCGACGAGGGGTCGTCCCGGCCGATCGGTTCGAGGTCGAATCGCGTGCCGAGCGCGGCCAGCAGCTCCGCGGCGTCGATCAGGGCCTCGCGCGTCCACACGCCGTCCGCATCGAGCGGCATCTGCTCGATGAACCGAAGGTGCACCCCGGCGTCGACGGCCCACGCGAACAGGTCGGCCGCGCCGGCGAGCGTCTCCCTCATCAGCACGGCGTTCACCTTCACGGGCGCGAGGCCCGCCTCCTGCGCCGCCGTGATCCCGGCCAGCACGGCCGGCAGCCGGTCGCGCCGGGTGAGGCGCGCGAAGTGCTCGCGGTCGACCGTGTCGAGCGAGATGTTCACGCGACCGAGACCGGCGGCGATCAGGGCGGGCAGCCGCTTGTCGAGCCCGATCCCGTTCGTCGTCAGCGCCATCGGCAGGCCGGGCGCCGCGGCCCGCGTCTCCGCGAGGATCTCGGCGAGGTCCGCGCGCATCAGCGGCTCACCGCCCGTGAAGCGCACCTCGCGCACCCCGAGGTCGCGGGCGGCGATGCCGACCAGCCGCCCGATCTCGGCCGGGGTCAGCAGGTCCCGGCGCGCGATCGCGGGCAGGCCCTCCTCCGGCATGCAGTACGTGCAGCGGAGGGAGCACTTCTCGGTCACGGAGACCCGCAGGTCGATCGCGGTCCGGCCGAACCGGTCCAGCAGCCCGACCGCAGCAGGCCGGTCGCTGGTGTCGACGACGGGCCGCGCGACCCGGGAGGCGCTGAGATTCACCGCCGCCATACGTCAAATGTCGCACAGTGCGAGTCGGTGCCTGCGTGGAAGCATGGGAGGCGAGAACTGGAAGGGGCTCCACGATGGCGATCTTCTCTCCCGGCTTCCGCGGCCGCCGCCGCCAGAGCAACCCCGCGCTGCCCCCCGGCCAGTACGAGGAGCACGGCTTCCCCGTGCTGACCGCCGGCCCCACGCAGCGCGTGAAGACGAACGACTGGAGGTTCACGCTGACGACCGAGACCGGAGTCACGACGTCCTGGTCGTGGGACGAGATGATGGCGCTCGGCCCCGAGACCATCGACGCGGACATCCACTGCGTCACCAGCTGGTCGAAGTTCGGCACGACGTGGCGCGGCGTCTCGGTCGACAAGCTGCTCGCCGACGTCGAGACGACGGCCGGCTCCGTGATGGCGGGCAGTTACGGCGGGTACACGACGAACCTCCCGATCGCCGACCTCGTGGGCAACCGGGCGTGGGTCGCGTTCGAGTTCGACGGCGCACCCCTCGCGCCCGAGCACGGCGGCCCCGCGCGCCTCCTGGTGCCGCACCTGTACTTCTGGAAGAGCGCGAAGTGGGTGAACTCGCTCACCCTGATGACGCACGACACGGCCGGCTTCTGGGAGAGCCTCGGCTACCACGACCACGGCGACCCGTGGCTGGAGGAGCGCTATTCCTGATCGGAACCGCTGGGTGACGGCGACGCTCGAGAGCGACCACGTCGAGACCCCGACGGCGCGGACCCTCCGGTTGATAGCGCCCGAGCTCGCCCCGGCACTGGCGGGACAGCACGTCGACATCCGCCTGAGCGCCCCGGACGGGTACACCGCGCAGCGCTCCTACTCGCTCTCCTCCGCCGCCGGTGCCGCCCCGATCCAGGTCACGGTCGAACGGTTCGACGACGGCGAGGTCTCCCCCTACCTCGTCGACGACCTCGAGATCGGCGACGCCGTCGAGGTCCGCGGCCCCGTCGGCGGTTGGCTCGTCTGGCGTCCCGAGCAGGAGGCGCGGCCGGTGCAGCTGATCGCGGGAGGCTCGGGCGTCGCGCCGCTGATGTCGATGCTGCGCACTCGGGAGGCGTCCGGATCGGCGATCCCGTTCCGGCTGCTCTACGGTGTCACGGACCCCGACCGCGTCTTCTACCGCGACGAGCTCGCGCATCTGCAGGAGCGCGGCGTGCCCGTCGACATCCGCTACTCGCGGCGGGTGCCGGAGGGGAGCGCCCTCGTGCCGCACCGGATCGGCACGGAGGACCTCGCGGCGCTGACGGTGCCCCCCGCCGAGCAGCCGACCGTGTTCGTCTGCGGCCCCACCGGCTTCGTGGAGGCGGTGTCCGACGCGCTGCTGGCGCTCGGGCATCCGGAGGAGCGCGTCCGCACGGAGCGCTTCGGCCCGACCGGCTGAGCCCCTCCGCCTCCCGACACGTCGGGCGGGCGCGGGGTGTCGCGGCGTGACACGCCTGGTGTCCCCGCACTCTGGGGGTATGTCCAGCCACGCCGTGGCGCACCGGTGCGCTTACTGTCGGTGACTCGCGTACCTGTTCGGGGGAACATCATGCGCTTCATCAAGTCGACCGTGCGCCCGGGGAGGGCCGCCCGTCTCCTTCGACGCAGGCTTCGCGGGGCGCTCGCCGCGGTCGCGCTCAGCGCCGTCGCCGTGACCGGTGCGATCGCCGTCGCGCCCGCCGAGGCGAGGACCGTCGTGCCGAAGATCAAGCTGGTCGCGGGCGACAAGGTCGTCACCGCCTCCTGGTCCGCCGTGCCGGGCGCGACCTCGTACACGCTGCGGATGTCGAAGCAGCGCTCCATGAGCCACGCGAAGGTCGTCACCACCAGCGAGCGGACGCTCAAGCTCGCAGCCGCGAACGGCATGCCGCACTACTTCTCCGTCACCGCCAACCGGATCGCCATCACCTCCAGCACCGTGAAGACCGCGGTCGCCACCATGAAGGCCGCCGCCGGCGTCCCGTACCCCGTCTCGGCGGTCTCCGTCGCCTCCGGGCCCGAGGAGAACCAGGTCACGGTCTCTTGGACCGGAGGGGGACGCGCATCGAAGGTCGCCGTCGTCGCCGGGTCCGAGGTGCTGACGAAGGGCCGCTCGTTCCACTCCGCCTGGTACCCGGCGACGACGCGGTCCATCACGATCACCGTGCCGGTCGAGTACCGGAAGTTCATCGGCGCCGGCACCGGCAACCCGGTCTGGGTGAAGGTCGTGCAGTCGAACGGGGTCTCCCCGGCGTTCGGCGCGTCCTACTCGTACGCGCGCAAGTACCGTCCCTCCCCTCCAGGTACCTGGGCGTTCGCAGCGTCGGCGGCAACGCCGGATGCGGCCGTGAGCAGGCTGACCGTCGCCGAGCTGAACACGCAGTCGGTGGGCGCGACCGCGAAGTACTCCGCGGTCGACCGCTGGTCGCAGCGCGCAGGGCGGGTCGCGGCGGCGATCAACACGACGTCGCCGGCACCCGATCTCCTGATGACGGCCGAGCTCGCGACGAACGTGATCGGCGGCTGTCGGAACACCCTCAAGGAGCCGTACCGGTGCGCGAGCCACACCCAGGTCGCGGACCTCGCGCGGCGGCTGACCTCCTTGAAGCTCGCCGACACGGACACCTACGCCCGGGTCGCGGACCGTATGCGCAGCTCGAGCAGGTGGGACGGCGACGTGACCGACGGCGCGCACGTCTTCTACAACCCCGACAAGCTCTCGGTGCTCGACCACGGGTACTACGCGCCGGCCATGTCGCCGTCCGCCGACTTCGCGAACGTCGAGGGCCTGGGCGTGCCCTGGTCGAAGGCCGTCGGCTCGGACCGGTGGCTGACCTGGGCGAAGCTCGAGACGAAGGACGGCAGCGGACGTCAGTTCTACGCGGTCGCCGCGCACTTCCCCGTCGGGAACGCGCAGGCCGTCGTCGATGCGCGCGCCACGATCGTCCGCGCGTTCCTCGCCAAGATCGACGCCCGCGCCGGCGCGCTGCCGGTCGTCTTCGGCGGCGACCTCAACTCCGACGCGACCAGGGGCGCGAAGGCCGTGCAGCCCGTGTTCCTGCAGGACGGGTGGTTCGACGCCGCGGCCGTGGCGAAGAAGAGCCTCCGCACCGGGATGAAGGTCAGCACCGCCAACGGCTCCGGCCCGCAGGCGAAGGGCTACGACCCGGGCTACGGCCCGAAGCCGATCAAGCACCCCTACGAGACCAGCCGGATCGACTACATCCTGCTGCGCAACTCACCCCACACGTACTCGTACGCGAACGTGCTGCGCCTCGACAGCAGGGGGCGCTTCATCCGGAGCCTGCTGGGCACCGACCACAACATGCAGCTCGCACGGATCGGCATCGGCGACCCGGTGTCCTGATCCCACCCTCCGTTGTGTAGGAAGGGTCTTCCTGCACAACGGAGGGTGCGTCAGTCCTCCGTGGGGGCGGTCGAGAGGCCAGCGCGGATCGTGTCCATCACCGTCGTGTCGGCGAGCGTCGTCACGTCACCGGTGGCGCGATTCTCGGCGACGTCGCGCAGCAGGCGGCGCATGATCTTGCCGGAGCGCGTCTTCGGCAGCTCGGCGACGACCAGGATCTGGCGCGGGCGGGCGATCTTGCCGATCTGCTTCGCGACCCAGTCGCGCAGCTCCTTCGCCACCTCCGGGCCGCCGTCACCGGCCTCCCCGCGCAGGATCACGAACGCGACGACCGCCTGACCGGTCGTCTCATCGGCGGCGCCCACGACGGCGGCTTCGGCGACCTTCGGGTTGGCGACGAGCGCGGACTCGATCTCGGTGGTGGAGAGCCGGTGCCCGGCCACGTTCATCACGTCGTCGACACGGCCCAGCAGCCACAGGTCGCCGTCCGCATCCTTCTTCGCGCCGTCGCCGGCGAAGTACCTGCCGGGGAACCGGGACCAGTAGGTCTCCTTGTAGCGCTCGTCGTCGCCCCAGATCGTGCGGAGCATGGAGGGCCACGGCTCGGTGAGCACGAGGTAGCCACCCGCTCCGTCGGGTACGGAGTTCCCCGCGTCGTCCACGACGTCCGCACCGATTCCCGGCAGCGCCCGCATCGCCGCGCCGGGCTTGCCGGCCGTGACGCCGGGCAGCGGGCTGATCATCAGCGAGCCGGTCTCGGTCTGCCACCACGTGTCGACCACCGGGGTACGACCGCCGCCGATGTGCTCGCGGTACCAGACGTACGCCTCCGGGTTGATGGGCTCCCCCACGCTGCCGATCAGCCGCAGGGACGACAGGTCGTACGTGCCGGGGATGTCCGCGCCCCACTTCATGAAGGTGCGGATCGCGGTCGGCGCGCAGTACAGGATCGAGACGCCGTAGCGCTCCACGATCTCCCACCAGCGGCCGCGGTGCGGGGCGTCGGGTGCGCCCTCGTAGATGACGGAGGTCGTGGCGTTCGCGAGGGGGCCGTAGACGACGTAGCTGTGGCCGGTCACCCACCCGATGTCCGCGGCGGTCCAGTAGACGTCGGTCTCCGGCTTCAGGTCGAAGACCTCCCACTGGGTCCAGGAGGCGCCGAGCAGGTAGCCGGCAGAGGTGTGCAGGATCCCCTTCGGCTTGCCCGTGGTGCCGGAGGTGTACATCACGTACAGCGGGTGTTCGGCGTCGAACGCCTGCGCCTCGTGCGTGCGGGGGGCGACCTCGACGGTGTCATGCCACCAGAGGTCGCGGCCCTCCTGCATCGCCACGCCCTCGCGGGTGCGCTCGACCACGATGGTGTTCCGCACGGCGGGGCACTGCTCGAGCGCCTCGTCGACGACCGACTTCAGCGGCACGGTCGCGCCCTTGCGGAAGCCGCCGTCGGCGGTCAGCACGATCCGCGCATCGCAGTCGAGGATGCGGGTCGCGAGCGCGTCGGCCGAGAACCCCCCGAAGACCACGGTGTGCGGGGCGCCGATGCGGGCGCACGCGAGCATCGCGATGACGGTCTCGGGCACCATCGGCATGTAGATCGCGATGCGGTCTCCCGGCTGCACCCCGAGGCCCTCGAGCACGTTCGCGGCCTGGCAGACCCGCTCGGTGAGCTCGCGGTAGGTGATGACGCTCCGCTCGCCGTCGGGCTCGCCCTCGAAGTAGTAGGCGACGCGATCGCCGAGCCCTGCGGCCACGTGCCGGTCGAGGCAGTTCACCGCGACGTTCAGCTTGCCGCCGACGAACCACTTCGCGAACGGCGCATCCGACCAGTCGAGCACCTGCGTGAACGGCTCCGCCCAGGTGAGGCGGCTCGCTTTCTCGCCCCAGAACGCGACGCGATCCGCGTCCGCCTCGGCGTAGATCGCGGAGGAGACGTTCGCCTGGGCCGCGAACTCCTCGCTCGGTGGAAATCTGCGGTCCTCGGTGGCGAGGTTGTCCAATGCGGAGGTCACGGTGTCGGTCACGAAGCGGCATCCTTCCGGGCAGCGTCGACGACGCCCTCCGGCAACGTTACTTGCGCGAGGGTGGCGACGCTCAATCGATGCGTCGTCAGGTAGCCCTGCACGTCGGGTGATCCCGCATCGTTCCGCCGATCACGTCGACGGCACGCCGCACCCCGTCCTCCGTGCGCATGGCCCGTTCGACCTCGAGTGCGCGCGCCCGTCGCCCGAGCGCGTCGGTGATCGCGGGTACCAGGGTGTCGACGGTCAACCGCCGAGCGGGAACCGGCTCGGCCGCGACGCCCAGTCGGTGCATCCGCGCGCCCCAGAACGGCTGATCCGCAGTGAAGGGCACGACCACGGAGGGCACGCCCGCACGCGCGACGGCATGGGCCGTACCCGCACCACCGTGGTGGAGGACGACGGACGCCCCGCGGAGCACCGGTTCCAGCGCCGCCGAACGCACAGCGAGCACGTCGGGCGCACAAAGCTCCGGCGAGAGCTCGAGCCCGCCCCATCCGGTGAGGAGCAGTGCTCGCAGCCCGTGCGCGCGCGCCGCCGCGACGACGATCCGGGAGCGGTGACCCGCGTCTCCGGCGACCATCGAGCCGAACGACGCGACGAGGTAGCGCCCGCCCCGCAGGAAGTCGGCGACGGCGGGCTCGGCGGCTGTGCCCGTCGACTCCTCGAACCACGCTCCGGTGAGGTGCACCCGACTCGACCAGTCCGACGGTCGAGGCAGCAGCTGCGGGCTGACGGCCATCAAGGTCGCTCGGGATGGGGTCCGCACGGTCGGCGCGAGTCCGCCGGGCAGCAGAGCAGCAGCGCGCCCGACCTCCGATCGGAACAGTCGCGCGGCGGCTCTGGGCACCGCATAGGTCGACCGGTTGTAGCGACCGAGGTCGCGGGTGGCGGTCGGGCCGCCGGATGCGGGGAACTGCGCACTGGGGGTGGCGACCGGCGAGAACTCGACGAGCACCCGCGGTATCGCCAGGCCGTCGGCGGCGAGCGGGGCGCTGAGGACGAGCGGATGGTGCACCACCACGTCGGGCGCGAAGGCCACCGTCTCGCGCACGCTCGCCGCGAACATGCGGCTCATGGCCGGACGCACCTCGGTGAACGCGTGCTGGACCAGCGACCACGGTGCGATCGTCAGGTCCGGGATGAGGCCCCGGAACAGCACGTTCAGACTGACGGCATCGATTCCGGACAGGTCGGCTCCGGAATCGTCCGGCACGCCGAGGCGCACCTCGTGTCCCTCGGCAGCCGCCCGACGAGCGAGGGCGAGGAACGGCTCGACGTCGCCGCGGGTACCCGCCGTCAGCAGCATCATCCGCACCACGGCAGTCTGCGGCCCGGTTTCGAGCGACGCTCGCAGCTGACGACGGGTCGCGCACAGCAGACGGAGGACCGACGCCGGGAGGATGTCGTCAGCAGGTGTCGCCGACCGAACGCTCGAGGAGTACGACCATGGCCGATCGCAGCCCATCGCCCCGGGCGTTCGCGCTGTCGGAGCCCCGGTCGCCGAGCGAACCGGGTTGACGCCCTCGCCCTCGCCTTCCGCACCGCGGGCGATCCTCGCCCGGTTGGTCCACATCTCTCGCCCTGTGCTCTGGATCAACACGGTCGGGACCGGCATGGTGGGCATCTGGCTGACCGGCCGGCTGTTCGACCTGCAGGCGCTGCCGATCATCCTGTGGCTGACGCTGCCGTTCAACCTGCTGATCTACGGCGTCAACGACATCTACGACCAGGACACGGACGCCCTGAACCCGCGGAAGGGTTCCATCGAGGGGGCGCGCATCGAGCCGCGGGAGGTGCGGCTGATCGGGTGGGCGGTCGCCGTGTCGAACCTCCCCTTCCTCGTGTACTTCATCGTCGCGCTCCCGCCCCTCGCGGTCGCCGCGATCCTGCTCTACGCGGGCGTGTTCGTGTTCTACTCCGCGCCGCCGCTGCGCTTCAAGACCCGCCCCTTCCTGGACTCCCTGAGCAACGCCGCCTACGCGCTCCCCCTCCTGATCGTGCCTGTCGCACTCGGTGCCGAGCCGCTGTGGCCGGCGGTGGCCGGGCTGCTCGCCTGGAGCGTCGCCAAACACGCCTTCGACGCGGTCCAGGACATCGAGGAGGATCGCGAGGCCGGCATCGAGACGACGGCGGTCCGCCTCGGACCGCGCGGGACGGCCGTCTGGAGCGGCGCCTGGTGGCTGGTGTCGACGGCGCTCTTCGCTGTCGTCAGCGTGCCCGTCGCCGTCGTGAACATCGCGATCACCGGGACCCTGATCGGGCGGCTGTTGCATCGGCCGACCCCCGCGACCGGTCATCGCCTCTACCCGCTGTCGGTCGCGTTCCCCTACATCGCGGGCTCGGTGGCGAGCGCTCCCCTGGTCTTCGGCATCATCACCGGGATGTACCCATGACGGGCCGGCCGCCCGCGACGCGGGGAGTGCTCTCATGAGCCGGATCGTGGTCGTCGGTGGCGGCCTGGCGGGACTCGCGGCGTCCGCACTGCTCGCGCAGGCAGGCCACCGGGTCACCCTGCTCGAGTCGGCACCGACCATGGGCGGCAAGAGCCGTCGGGTGGAGCTCGACGGTGAACGGATCGATA
The DNA here is from genome assembly GCF_964244015.1 of uncultured Amnibacterium sp. Taxonomy (NCBI): domain Bacteria; kingdom Bacillati; phylum Actinomycetota; class Actinomycetes; order Micrococcales; family Microbacteriaceae; genus Amnibacterium; species uncultured Amnibacterium sp. Next base: position 46,444 of record NZ_CAXTHO010000002.1, read on the forward strand.
CCGGTCCGTCGCTCGTCACGTTCCCGGCGGTGTGGGACGAGCTGCTGCGTCGGCTGGATGAGGGACGGCGCCCGATCGCGGAGGTGGGCGGGCTCGACCTGATGCGACTGCCCGAGGTCGGGCGCTACTACTCCGACGGCGAGATCGTCTCGCTCCCGGTGCCGGCGGACCACCCCTGGTATCCGGCCTGGCAGCGGTTCAGCGACCTCCACGCACCGCTCGCCGACGACGTCACCGCACTGCTGCTCGCCGATCCGCTGGCCCGGAGCGCCCTGCCCGCCGTCCGTCGACTGCTCAGCGTGTACGGCACCCGGCTGACCACCCGCGCCTACCTCGACGGCCTGCCCTGGCTGCCGGACGGACTCCGCGAGATCATCGCGATCCACACGCTGAACGCCGGAGTCGCACCGGCGCGCACTCCGGCGCTCTACGCGAGCATGCCGGCGATCATGGCCGAGACCGGCGCCTGGGTGCCGCGCGGGGGCGTCTTCGAGATCGTGCTCGCCCTGCAGCGACTGGCGGAAGCCGCGGGGGTCGAGCTGCGCACCGGGGAGACGGTGACGCGCATCGAGCGCGGGCGCGTGACGACGACCCTCGCCGTCCACCCGGCCGACCTGGTGATCAGCTCCCTGGACGCCGACCGTCTGGGGGCGCTGCTCGGTCGGTCCGGCTCCCGCAGATCCCGCACGCTCTCCTGCTCCGCGATCGCGGTCTACGGCGTGCTGCGTGAGGAGCTCCCCGCGCACATCGCAGCGCACAGCGTCGTCCTCCCCACCAGGCCCGCGGCGCTGCACCGCAGCCTCGCGGCAGGGGACGAACCGGCCGACACGATGGCGTTCGTAAACCACTATCGCGCGGGCGAGGTCTACCCGAACACCCGGAGCACCCTGGGCGTCCTCCTGACCGGCCCGGCGAACGGCGAGCAGTACACGCTGGAGCACCCGTTCGTCCGCCGCGAGATCGAGCGCATCTCGAGCACGATGGGCCTCGCTGCTCCCCTCACCGACGGCCTCGTCGAGACCATCGTGCTGGATCCGCAGTACTACGCCTCGTTCGGCGAACCGCACGGCGCCCTCTACGGCGCGGCACGACCACCGTGGATGAGCGGGCCGTTCCACCGACCGGCGTACACCGATCCTCGGAAGCCCTGGCTCTGGCGGGTGGGCGCGTCCGTGCATCCGGGCGGCGGCATCCCCGCAGTGCTCGGAGGGGCGATGATCGCCGTCGCACGCCTGCTCGCGCAACACCCGGCCTGAGCCGCGACAGGGATGGATCGTGTTGGCGGGCGGACGTCATGTTCTGATGTCGACCAGGTTCGCGTGAATGGGTGTCCCGCGCCCGCTTGACCGACGAGATGAAGCGCGACCGGGGTGACGCCGGCGGTGCCGAACGGTCGAGCCGACCGCCGGCGTTCCCTGAACTCTTCGCGGCGGAGCGCACCTGTCGACCGCGTACGCGCAGCCGATCGGGTTCGAGTTGGATGTCACGCATGGATGGGCCGGTGCTGACTGCGGAGTCGCTGTCGCTTCATCGGGGGCGGCGCCGCATCTACGAGGATCTGCACCTGTCATTCGATGTCGGGGTCACGGCGCTGCTCGGGCCGAACGGTGCTGGCAAGACGACCTTGATCGAGGGACTCCTGGCACCGGAGCGCGCCGCGCAAGGCCGAGTGCTGTTCAGGGGCCAGGCGGTGCCGAGCACGGTCCCGCTGCGGGAGTTCCTGTCGAAGGTCGGCCACATGCCGCAGGCGTGGGCTTTCTACTCGGGCTTCACCGCGTTGGAGACCGTCGAGTACATGGGCTGGTTGAAGGGGCTGACCTCATCGCAGGCGCGAGCGGCGGCGGTGTCTGCGTTGGCATGGGTGGACCTGACCGCGCAGCAGGATGTGAGGGTGAGGCGCCTCTCGGGCGGGATGCGGCAGCGCGTCGGACTGGCAGAGACGTTCGTGAACAATCCGGAGGTCGTGCTCTTGGACGAGCCGACCGTCGGGCTTGATCCCGCCCAGCGGGCGATGTTCCGCGACTTCATCCGCAGCCGGAGCACGGATCGGGCGATCGTGATCAGCACCCACCTGACCGACGACGTCGCTGTGCTGGCAGACCGCGTCGTGGTCGTCGATGCCGGCAGGGTCGTCTTCGACGGGACGGTCGATCAGCTCACCGAGCGAGCCGGCCCAGGGGACGCGTCCGCGTCGGCGATCGAGGCCGGGTACCTCGCCGTGATCGGTGCGGCCGTACGAGGCGGCCAGGGCTGATGCGTGTCTGGTGGCAGCTCGTGCGCCGTTCCACGACGGCGTGGGCCGGTGCGCTGGTCGCGGCGCTCGAGGTGTGGCTGGCGGTCGGTTCGGCGACGTCGGGGGTGAATCTGTGGGCGGACCGCGTCTCCGGGCTCGGCACCGCGTCGCTGTACACCGGCGTCATCGCGGCAGGCTTCTCTGCACTGGAAGCCGGCCGCTGGGCCGCCCTGGCGCGAGTGCACCGACGTGGCGCGGCGCGGACTCCCGCGCTGACGCGTCTGTTGCACGCCTCTGCGGCAGCAGCCCCGATCCTTGCCGGCTACCTCGCCGCACTCGTGATCCTCGGCGTCTACGCCGTGGCCACCACCACGTATGGTGCGCCTTCCGCTGTGTGGCTGGTCGCACTCGGCTGCGCGCTCCTGGGCGCGGTCGCCTTCGGCTGGACCATCGGATCACTCGGCGCCGGCCGCTGGTGGGCGGCACCGGCCGGCGCGATGCTCTTCTTCGGCGGCTACCTCGTCGTTCGCGTGCTGCCGCTGCCCGACGGCATCCGGGCGCTCTACCCGGTGATGGTGGTGCAGGACTTCGTCTTCGTGACCCCCGTGCTCTCGACCTTCCTCGGCATGGCCGCATTCGTGGTCGGCGCCTCCCTCCTGGCGCTGCTCCTGATCGGACGTGGGTGGCGCTCCTCATCGAGGGGGCGACTCGTGGCACTGAGCGCCATCGCCGGTGTGCTGGTCGTGTCCGGTGTGGCCGCCTCGCTGTCGAGAAACGGGCAGTACCTCGACTCGTTCGATCCGCACGATGACGTCTGCTCCAGCGGCACCGTCCGGATCTGCCTCAACCGCGGCTACGCGGCCGCCCTGAGACCGCTGGTCCGCCAGGTCACGACGATGAACGCCCGCGCGGCGGGCACACCTCTGGTCGCCGTTCACCTCCAACACGGCATCGAAGGCGGACCCGCACCTCGGGCGGGCTTCCGCAACGTCTACGTCGACTCCTTCGCCGGCAAGCAGGACATCGCGTCGGCGGTCAGCCGGTATGTGCGGGAGTACGGCGCGTCGCCGGCCTGTGAGACCAGCGGGGCGTTCGTGGGCAACGACGCACAGGTGTTCGTCGACGCTTGGCTGTCCGACTACCGGACCTGGTTCGGGACGCCGGAAGGGATCGACCGCTTTCGAGCACTGCAAGCGATGACGGCCGCTCAAGGCAACGCCTGGTTCCGTGCCCACTACGGCCAGTACTCCACCTGCACCCTGCGCCTCAGCGACCTGCCGTGAACGGGCTCCTGCTGTTCGGTCGTACCCGACGCTGGCCGCTCTGCCTGGCCCTGATCCTCGCTACCGGGCTGCTCATCGTCGCCTGCGGCCCGCTGAGCTACACGCTGAACCCGGACCGCGGCTACCGCGTCGCCGCCGCTTCTCAGGTCCCCCTCATCGCCGCCCTCACGATCCAGGGGGCACTCGCGCCGGCTCTCCACCGCCAGGAGCTCCAGGCCGCGCGGGCACTCGGACCATGGCGGCTCCTGCACATCCTCGGCCTCACCGCGATCGCATCCGCAGTGGTCGGGGTCGCCGCGCTGTTCATCCAGCCGCCGGCCGGGGTGCTCCTGAACGGCATCGCCCCCCTCGGGCCGATCGCGCTCAGCCGCGACCTCCTCGCCTACACCGGCCTCGCCCTGACGACCGCCGCCCTGATCGGGCCGACCCTGGGGTGGTTGCTCCCTCTCGCCTGGGCGATCCTCCCCGCAGCAGCGCTTCGTCCCTCGCAGCCCGACCCCACAGGGTTGCTCCGGCTGACCGCCCAACCGGACGACGCGGTGTTCCCCCTCGTGGTGGCCGTCGCGGTGTTCATCCTCGGCACCGCGCTCGCCACTACGCGGACCCGCCTTCCCGGTCGCGGGAATTGAGGCTGCAGACCGAACCACTCCCCTGTCCGAACCCTGCTCGCGAGACACCCGTGCCACTGGTGGCTCATCCGTCGACCGCCGTTCACCCGAGCGGCGACTGCGGCGTGAGATCGTTCCGCGGTGCGGCACGCCCGGTCCGGCATCGCCATCGCGATCGCGATCGGTTTCGTGATCGCCTTCACCGCCTGCGCCGCACGGTCAGCGGCTCCGCCTGCTCGACTGTCGACCGCAACGGCGTCGACCGGTTCGCCGCCTCCTCACTCGCCATCGACCCGGTCGGTGACCATCGGCGCACTGCCTGAGCGATCGTCCTTGCTTCTGCACGGCGAGGCGCCGCTGGCGCCACTCGAGCCGGCGATGAAAGAGGACCTGCAGACGCTTGCGCGGGACACGAACGCCGATCCGGATCAGACGATCCGCGACTACAGCGCGCAGCCCGCCTTCGACCGGGCGATCCAGACAGCACAGACCGCGCGGGTCGGCTACGCGGATGCCGTGTTCCACGCCGGCGAGAACGCGGCGAGCGAGCTCCGCTTCGCGACCCGTCCCCCGAAACGCCTACTCGACACGCTTCGCCGTGAGTACCCGCGAGACCTGCTCATCGAGTGGGGTGAGCACCTGATCGGCGACCGAGACCGGGACCGACTTTCCCGGACCGTGTTCGACCTCGTCCACGAGGTCCCGGACACCGGCAACGTCAGCACGGGTATCGATGGCGACGGACGCTTGACCGTCGACTACGACGGCGGGGCTGAGCCGAACGTCGTCGCGGACGCGATCCTCGGCGCTGACGAGTTCCGAGCGCTCTTCACGGGAGGCGAGCCGCCGACAGAGGTCCGCGTGAGCCAGGTCGACGACAACGCCGCTTCGTTCGACTAGAGCTGCTCGACAGTCTCGCTGGCCTGCTCGCGAGGCGTTCGCTCGTGCAGCACTCGCCGACTGTCTCCCGCTCATGGCGCGGCGCGAGGCGTCCTCCGGTGCCGCCGTGTTCGAAGCCCGACTGCTGCCGCCGCGACTCCGACGACGACCGCAGCAACCAGCCAGGCGATGTCGGAGTAGACGCTCCCGCCGGTCCCCGTCTCATCAGCGCGGATGCCCGACAGGTACGTCGTGACGAACCACGCACCGAGCAACGGGCCTACCAAGGCGGACAACACGATCGTCCATGGCCGGACGCCTGTGACGACCGCGATCACGGCTCCAGCGAGGGCCACGAGCACACCGAGTGGGAGCGCGGCGAGCGCAAGGAGAGAGAGGACGTCCATCCCCACAGTCTGCCGAGGGCCGGACGCACAAGGGTGGTTAGGTTCGGAGGCGCGCCGGTTAGCGCCGGTCGAGGACGCTCTGCGGGTGTCGTCTTCCGCAACGCCCATGGCGCGTCCTGCCCCGCCCCCGTTCGCGCGGCAGAGCAGGTGGTCCTGGGTGCTGTTCTGGTCGCTGCTGGCCTGCATCGGAGCCACGGCAGCGGTCGGGATCCTGCTGACGGTACCGACCTACGTGGCGGGCACCGCGAGCATCCACCGGGACGCCTCCTCCTGCATCGGCCGGAGTGCCGATGGCGGCGCCGGCTGCTTCGAGATCCGGCTCGGCAGCGGATGGGTCGGCAGGGTCTCGCCCGGCAGTCACGCGCAGATCACGCTGGCCGGCGACGCCGGCACGATCGATGCGGTCATCGCGACGGTGGCGCCCGCCGGGTCCGCGCTGCTGGCATCCGGTTCGGTCCCCGCAGACACCCCGGGGGTGTCCCGCTCCACCACCACGGGAGCCGCGTCGGTGCTGGTGGGGCAGAGATCGCTCGCGGAGGTCTTCCTGGGCCGCGGACTGCGAGCGACCCAGTGAGGCGCGGCGCGCTGGCGAAGCACCTGGTGCTGGTCAGGGAATCCCGCGACACCGGGCTGGCGTGCCTGGCGACCGTGCTGATGGCACTCGGTCGACCGACGAGCCTGACGGACGTGCAGGAGCGGTGCGGCGGCGCGGCGCAGACCTCCGAGACGACCCTGGTGGAGGTGGGGCGCAGCTTCGGGCTGGAGATGGTCCCGCTGCAGGCCGGCGCGCGCGACATGGCGGACGTCCCCTCCCCCGCGCTGCTGCATCAGAACGACCGGTTCGTGCTGCTCGAGAGCCGGCTGCTCGGGCGGTTCTCCGTGCTCGACCCGCAGAGCGGCTGGCGCAGCAAGGTCGATGCGGGCGAACTCGCCAGGGAGGGCGGCATCACCGCCATCACGGTCACTCCCGGACCGCAGTTCTTCGCGGAGAACCGGCGAGGCGCCGACCAGGGCTGGCAGCTGCTGCTGCGGCAGGTGCGGCAGACCGACGGCTTCTGGCCGGCGCTCGTGGCCATGATCGCCCTCTCGCTGCTGAGCATGGTCGTCGGGCTGGCCGGCCCGATTCTCACCGCGGTGCTCGTGGACGACGTGCTGCCGAAGCGGATCCCGGGCGTGATCGGCCCCCTCGCGATCGGTCTGGGGCTGCTGACCGTCACCACGTTCATCGGCGCACTGCTGCGCGGCCGCCTGCTCGCGGTCGTGGCGGGCCGACTGGACAACCGGCTGATGACGGCCCTCTTCGCCCACATGGTCGCCCTGCCGTACCGCTTCTTCCGCGAGCGGCCGACCGGCGACCTGGTGCAGCGCTTCTCCTCCAACGCCATGGTCCGGGCCGCGCTGACCCAGCAGACGGTGACGGGGCTGATGTCCATCGTGCAGGTGGTGATCTACGCCGCCGCGCTGCTGCTGATCAGTCCGGTGTTCGGTGCCTGCGCCCTGGCGCTCGGGGCGGTGGAGGTGGTGGTGCTGGTCCTCCCTGCGGCCCGGCTGGCGCGCCTGAGCCGGCTCGAGCTGGAACAGGTCGCCTCCACCCAGGGGTTCACGGTCGAGGTCGCGGCAGGCGCCGCCTACCTGAAGGCCTCGGGCCGTGAGGGCGGGATGCTGAGCAGTTGGGCGTACCTGCTGCACGAGCAGCTGGACGCGAGCATGCGCCGCCAGCGCTTCGCCGCCGCCATCGGCGCGACCACGACCACCGTGTCCCTGACGGCGTCCACGATCCTGCTGCTCGTCGCCGTCACGCAGGTGTTCGACGGAGCGCTGCAGCTGGGCGTGGCGCTGGCCCTGCTGGCCCTCGCGAACAACTTCCTGTCGCCGCTGGCGCAGCTGGTGGCCGCGCTGCAGGCGCTGCAGGCGGTGCAGGGGCATGTGCAGCGGCTGGCCGACGTGCTGGAGGAGCCCGTGGACCAGGCTGCGAAGCACACTCCGCCCCTGCCCCCGATGCTCGGCGCCGTGCAGTTGGAGAAGGTCTCGTTCCGCTACGGCGATGCGGGGCCGTGGGCGCTCGACGACATCAGCATCGACATCCCCGTGGGCAGCAAGATCGCGATCGTCGGCGGCTCCGGTTCGGGCAAGTCGACGCTGAGCGGTGTGCTGCTGGGCCTGCACCCGCCGCAGTCGGGGCGGGTGCTCGTGGACGGCCTGGACCTGCACGACCACGACCTCGGATCGTTCCGCCGGCAGTGCGGCGTCGTGCTGCAGGAGCCGATCGTCTTCCACGGCAGCCTCCGCGAGAACGTCACGTTCCACGACGACGAGGTGTCGGACGCCCAGGTCGAGGAGGCGCTGCGCACCGCCTGCCTGTCGGACGACGTGGCACTGATGGCGGACGGGATCCACACCATGGTCGGCGAGCACGGCAGCACGCTGTCCGGCGGACAGCGTCAGCGGCTGGCGCTCGCCCGCGCGCTGGTCACCCGGCCCGCGCTGCTGGTGCTGGACGAGGCGACCAGCGCGCTAGACAACCTGACCGAGGCCGCGGTGACCGCGGGGCTGCGCGCGTCCCGCGTCACGACCGTCGTCATCGCCCATCGCCTGTCGACGGTGCAGGATGCGGACCGCATCATCGTCCTCGACGGCGGACACGTCGTACAGCAGGGGACGCACGAGGAGCTGTTCGAGCAGGACGGGGTATACCGGCAGCTCGTCTCCACCGGCAGCGTCGCCCTCTCCACCGACCAGAGCGAGGACGCGGCCGAGGTCCCGGTGGGCCGGTCGGAGAACGCGCTCGCCGCCGGTCCAGCGGGCCGCACCCAGGCGCGCGACGCCGAGGTCCCGGAGGACAGGTCGGATGCGGGCCGGTCGGACGCCGTCGCGGCCGGTCGGCGCAGCCGCTCCCGCTCCCGCAGCTGACACGGGGGCGGGAGCAGCCGGCGCCACCGCCGCCGGCTGCTCCTGCTGCTCCTTCGACTCGCCCGGCTCGATCAGGACGTGGCCGCCGGCGGACAGCTCGAGGGAGTCGCCGCAGGAGTGCGCGCAGCGGAGGAGATCGCGGGTGCGATCGTCGAGGACGATCGACCCCTGCGGTGCGGCGAGGAAGTGCTGCCGCACGTCGGCCAGCGCGCGACCGGAGAGGACGAGGCCGGCGGCGCCCGGCTCGGTGACGGCGGTCCGCACGAACCGCTCCGAGGCGCCCGAGGAGACCGCGACCGTGCGCCGCGGGGAGCGGCCGGGTGTGGCGCACGGCAGGTCGCGCAGTCGCAGCGAGCACGCGAAGGCCTGCTCGTGCGGGCGGTCGCCGTCGAAGACCGCCATGAGGGCGTGCTCCCGGCGCCAGACCACGACACCGCCGGCGGATCGGATGCACCGGATGAGCCCCGCGTCGTCCTCGACGCCGTCCGCGAAGCGGGTGACGACGAGCACGGCCACCTCGCAGGTGCCGACGGTCGGCTGCCGACGCTGCTGCAGCTCGTCGATCCGATCCCGGCGCCGCACGAGCTCCGGGCCCGGGTCGATGCCGCCGAGTTCGTTGATCCTCGCCGCTGCGTGCCGGTAGACCGACGCGGCCTCGGCGAGCCGTCCCCGCGCCACCAGCGCGTCCATCAGCAGTGCCGGCCAGTACTCGCGGTCGGGTCGTTCCACCGCACTCGCCCACAGCTCGTCGACCAGGCCGTCCTCGATCCGGCCGGCCGCGATCCGGGCGGCGGCGGCGTTGCGGCGCATCGACTCCTGCTCCGCGGCGAGCGCCCGCTGCTCGGGCCAGCGGGCGCTCGCCGGGATGTCCCGGAGCACCGGTCCGCGCCAGGGCGCTGCCGCTTCGGCCCACAGATCGGCTGCGCGGGCGCAGTCGTCCACCTCGGCGCGGGCCAGGCGAGCCAGCCGGCGCGACTGCAGCAGGTCGCTGCCGTCCGTCGGCAGCTGCAGCGTCTGCGTGGCACCGTCGCCGCTTCGCGTCAGCAGATCGGCGTCCGACCCGAGCATCCCCTGCACCCGATCGAGCGCCTGCGCCAGCCTGCGCCTGCCCGCGTCGTCGTCCAGCCGAAGTCGGTCCATCAGCACCTGGCCGCTCACGGGCGAGCAGGCCTGGATCGACAGCAGGACGAGCGCATCGCGGGCGAGGCCGATCGGCGGTTCGATCTGGAGGCCGTCCTTGGTCACTCCGAACTCGCCGAGCAGTCGGACACGGATCACGGGTACTCCTTCAGTCGCAGACGGGTGCACCGTAGAAGGGCCCGACGACGGGTAGGTGAACAGGTCTCGACCGGCACTCAGCGGACGGTGATCGTGCCGGGCAGGGCCTCGCGGGCCCAGCGTGCGGCGTCGTCCAGCACGCCGCCGGCGATCCACGGCCGGCCCTCCGACCTCGTCGATCGGCCGCCTGCGCCGAGGACCCGGATCACCGTCCCGTGCGCGACGACGCACGTCGGAGGAGCCGTTTCGAGCGCGTCGATCGCATCCGAGCCGGTCGTGCACTCGCGTTGGATGGCGATGGCGCACGTCGCGACCCGCTCGATCGTGCTCGACCTCGGGTCGGCGGCCGCGTTCGCTGCGCGGTCACCGGATTGCGCGGATCGCGTCGTTTCCGGCAGCCCGAAGCAGGCGACGAAGACGTCGTCGTGCCAGCCGTCGACGGTCCCGTCGAACGCCTCGACCGTGCGGGTCAGGCACGCCCGCTCGTCCGTACCGGTGACGCAGAGCACGACGACGGAGTGCAACTCGTGGACGGCCTCCGTCGACGCCTCCGCATCCCGCTCCCCGTTCCCCTCCTGCCGCTGCGCGCCGACCGACGATCCCGTACCGGCCAGCGATCCCGTGCCGGCCGCCGCCTCCGGAGCATCCCGGACCGCGGCCCGCTCGTTCTGGAACAGTCCGTGGTGCGCCTCGTCGAGCCGGCGGCTCGGTGCGTGCCCGGTCGCCTCCCCGAGCACACCCCGCGCCCACAGGTAGGCCTTCGTGGCATCCAGGCGCCGCCCGGCTCCGTGCAGCGCGATGATCCGGGCACGGTGCAGGTCCTCCCGCTCCGGATGCTCGAGTACCAGCCGTTCGACCTCCGGCAGCACCGCCTCGTGATCGCCGCCGGCGAGCTGCTGCAGCAGCCGCTGCTCGTTCGCGGCGAGCCGCGTGCGGTCGAGGTCGGCGATCTCGGGCCAGGCGAACCCGGCGAACGCGAGATCGGCCAGGGCGGGGCCCCGCCAGAGCCGCAGGGCGGCGTCGAGGTGCGCGACGGCCCGCTCCCCGTCCCCGGCGGCGGCACGCACCCGGGCGTGCGCCACCTCCGCATCGAAGGCGTCCAGATCCAGGTCCGCGGACGGCAGCCGCAGCCGGTACCCGCCGTCGAGGGTGTCGAGGACGACGTGCTCCGAGGGAGCGATGTCGCGCCGCAGGCCGGACACCACGTTCCGGATCGCCGCGACCGCCGTCCTCGGCGGGGTGGGGCCCCACAGTCGCTGCGCGATCAGCTCCAGCGGCACGACATCGTCCCGGTGCAGGACGAGCAGGGCCAGCGCCGCCCTCGATCGCTGCGACCGCAGCTCGATCGGACGCCCGGCGATGCGCACCTCCAGCGGACCGAGCACGCCGATCCACGTCGAGGGCGAAGCAGCGCCTCCGGAGGGGGAGCCGTCGTCCCATCGCATCGAATTCGTCGCCGTCCTCCTCCGCCTGTCGCCTGCATACGGCGCTGCGCGCCTGCCGCCTGCTCCCGAGCGGTCGAGTCAAGCCCCGCTGCGCTAACCGTCGCGCGCCGACGGGTAACGGGCTCGTGAATGGGCGGAGTCGCACGCGGCGAACGCCCGCGGGCGTTAGCCGGTTCGGGCCGAGCGTTAGCGCGGCGCAGCGAGTGTGAGGGACATCCAGGCGCGTCAGCGCCCCGACCCCCGGAGGAAACATGACGATGCATCGTGAACAGACACGGATCACGGCGGACCCCGCCGAGATCACGGTCGAGCTCGCGCCGCTCAGCGAACTCGACCATCGCACCGCCGCGGCTCCCGGCACCGCCGCGCCGTGGGACGCCGCGGAGTGGGCGCTGACCGGGGATCCGCTCAGCCGGCTCATCGGCGACGCGGATCTGGCGTCGTTCTGGGAGCGCGAGCCGTTCGTCGCCCGCGGGCTGGGATCGTTCGACGACGTCTTCTCGGTCGACGATGTCGACGAGCTGCTGACCGGCGGCGGCCTGCGCGTGCCCGCGCTCCGGCTGATCTCCGCGGGATCGACGATCCCGGAGTACCGCTACCTGCGGCCCGATCACCGCCCGCCGGGTGCGGTGCGCCATCGCCCGCGGCCGGGCGTGGTCCGCGACGGGAAGCCCGAAGGCCCGAAGCCGGTCGAGGGCCTGATCGATCCGGTGCGGGTGAACCAGCTCGTCGCCGCCGGAGCGACGCTGGTGCTGCAGGGCATGCGGCTGTACTGGCGGTCGGTCGACCGGTTCTCCGCCCATCTCGGCGCGCAGCTCGGCCACCCGGTGCACACCAACGCGTACCTGACGCCGATGGGTGCGAGCGGTGCAGGCGCGCACTGGGACATGCACTCGGTGTTCGTGCGGCAGGTGTCGGGCGCCAAGCGCTGGACGGTGGCGGAACCGGTGGAGCCGTGGCCGAGGAACCTGTCCACCAAGGCGACGGCGCAGGGCACCCGGGTGGTCGGCGACTACGTGCTCGAGGCGGGCGACTGCCTGTACATCCCCCGCGGCTTCATCCACGACGGCTGGGCGGTGGACGACGCGCCCTCCGCGCACATCACGTTCGGACTGCACGACCCGACGACCTGGGCGGACTGGTTCGGGGAGCTGGTGCACGAGCTGGCCGACGACCCGCGGCTGCGCCAGATCCTCCCTCCGCGGTTCGCGGAGCACCGGGACGTCGTCGCGGAGTCGTTGGCGGTCAGCCGCGACCTGGTGGTCGAGGCGCTGCAGCAGATGGACGTGGAGGGCACCGCGCTCCGCATCATCGAGGACTCCCAGCACAGCGACCCCGACCGGGCACCCGGACGGCTGCGAGCGCTGATGACGCCGCTTCGTCCGGATACGGCGCTGCGCATCGCGGACGACCGGGTGGTGCTGGCGACGGGAGCCGCGGAGTCGGAGCCCGTCACGGTGACGACGAGCGTCGGCCACCTGACGGCGCCCGCCGCGTTCGAGGGCGTCCTGCGGCGCCTGCTGGACGGCGACGAGCACACCGTCGGCGAGTTCGAGCGGGAGGTGGACGACGACACGGCGCGCGTGCTGGTCGAGCGGCTGGTGACGGTCGGCGCGGTGACGCCCGTCTGATCCTGCGGGCACCCGCCCCGCTGCAACGCCGGAGCCCGGATCGCGATGACGATCCGGGCTCCGGCTTCGTGCAGGTGGTGCCGGTCAGCGCTGCAGCGGGCGGGCGGGCGCGGCGGTGAGCGGGATGTACGTCGAGACGAACAGGCTGTGGAGGTCCGGCCGCTCGTCGTACCCGGCGGTGCGGACGATCGCGAACTGGAAGCCCTCCGGCAGCTCGTCCGCATGCAGCCGCCGGACCTCGTGAGCGACGAACGACTCGAGCACCCGGTAGGGCGCGCGCGAGACCAACGCCTCGACCGGGGCGTGGGGCAGCGAGCTGATCATCGACTGGATGGTGTCGAAGACGCCCTTCTCGCGGCGCCGCCGTGCGTAGAACAGCGCGTGCCCCCAGGTCCGTTCCGCGAATCGGAACACGTGATCCCACTGCGTGGTGTCGCCCGACCGGGTGCGCACCCGGTACACGAGCTCGTAGTCGTGATCGGATGGGTTCGGCGCGAAGAACCGCCAGTCGGGGACGAGCAGGCCGAACGCGCCGGCCCCGGCGCGGAACCGCGTGAACACGCGGTGCGGGTCGTTGCTGACCAGCACCGCCCAGAAGAAGCCGGCCATGCCGACCGAGGCGACCGTGGTGAGCGCGCGCTCGATCAGCTGCACGTCGCTGCGGGACGGGATCGGGAGGCGGGTCATGCTCCCACCGCCTGCCGCTGCTCGGTGTGTGCGGGCAGACCGTCGATGAACTGCCGCACGTCCGCGGCGACCGTCGCCGCCGTGGTGCTCGTGGTCAGCAGGCTCTGATGGTTGCTCCGCGGAATGATCCGGTGGCCGGAGCCGGGCCACGCCGCCAGCCCCAGGTGCCGGTCGAGCAGGGTCGGATCGTCCTCGGCGGAGCGTTCCGCGGTCAGCACCAGGGTCGGCAGCGCCGGGGCGGGCCGCACGATTCCGATGCTCCGCTGGGCGGCGGCCCATTCGCGCCTGGTCGTGTCCCAGTGGCCCACGTCGCGCCACTGGTCGGCCACGCGAGCGGCGGCGACCCGGGGCAGCCGCAGCAGGGGCGGCGGCGGTTCGACCAGGCCCCCGAACCCGAGGCGAAGCCACCGACTCCAACTGCGCAGCGCGTCGCCCGGGCCCGCCTCGGCCGCGTCCTCGCCGTCGGGCAGGGTCGTCGGGTCCAGCAGCACCAGCGCCCTGACCAGGTCGGGATGCTCCGCCGCGAACCGCACGGCCAGATGGCCGCCCAGGGAATGGCCGACCAGCACGACGGGAGCGCCGTCGGCCTCCTGCGCGACGAGATCCGCCAGGTCGTCCTGCGCGCGACCCAGCAGGTCGGTGTCGCGCAGGTCGGTGGTGCGGGCCGACGGGCGGCTCGAGCCGTAGCCGGCACGGTGATAGGTGACCACGCGGCAGCCGGGCAGCGCGTCGGCGAACCACGCCCAGTGGTCGCCCGTGGAGCCGAGGCCCGCTTCGCAGACGACGACCGGTGCGCCCGCGCCGGCACGCGCGGATCCGTGCCGGCGGAAGCGGAGGGTGGTCCCCCGCCGCGTGATCAGGGTGTGCTCGTCGGGGGTCGGCTGCTGCACGCGGCGGGCGCGGAGCAGCCGGTCCGTGATCGATCCGGCCAGGATGAGCGCGCCCGTGCCGAGCAGTATGCGCAGCATCCGGTCGTCGCGCAGCTCGGCGGAACCGTCGGCGTCCAGGCGCACGGTCGGCCCGGTCACGTAGAGCACGGCCGGGTGCAGCGAGGCGAATGCGGGCAGGAACCGGTTCAGGCCCATGATCACCGAGTTCGCCATGTGGAACCCGATCATCGCGGCGACGAACCCGGACGCGAGCCGGCGGACCGGACCGACGAGCACGGCCGGGAACAGCGCCTCGGCCGCGACGACCGCGGCACCCACGACCTTCGATGTGCGCGGGTGGTCCTCGATCAGCCGCCATGCCCAGCGTGCTCCGTACGCACGGGTGCGCACGATCCCGGAGAGCGCCGCGCCGCTGCGCCACACCGGACTGATCACCTTCGCCAGCCCGGAGACGCCGTAGCTGGCCGTACCCTGCGCCGCGATGTACCACAGTGCGGCGTCGGCCATGCGGGTGCTCGGCGTGGCCCGGGCGACGGCGCAGGAGCTCTGCACCAGGAACGACGCGTGGTCGGAGCCGTCCGTGCCGTAGTGCATGTTGGGGTAGAGCAGGAACTGGGTGGTCGCGAGGAACGCGTCGGCCGCGAAGCGCCCGCGCCGGTCCAGCACCGGGACGAGCAGCGCCACTCCGGCGACGACCCGCGCCGCGTGCAGCACGTCCGCGACGACGGGTCTGCTGACCAGGTCGACGAGCTTCCGCAGGGCCTTCGGCCGCACCGACTCGCCACCGGCCATCGTGATGTAGTCGTTGAAGCCGCCGGGCCGCCGATTGGCGCGATCCAGGACCGCCTCACCGCTCGACACCACCTGCGTCAGGGCGGCCAGGCCCTCGCACCACCGCAGGGCCGTCTCCCGCTTCGGGCGGGTCCAGGACGACCCTGTCGTCAGGCGCACCGCGAGCCCGATCGATTCGTTCACACGTCCTCCAAGCTCATCGCTCCCGCGGCGCGCCTCGCCGTCACCGCGTCGTTGCCAGTGGATCCCGCGTCTGTCGCGGGAAGAGCGGACCCGCGTCGCGCACGGTGCGGGCCCGCCCGCGGGTCAGTAGTTGATCTGGTTGTTGACCGGGTCGGTCGGGTCGGGCGTCAGCGACGGGTCCGGTGCCTCACCCACGTTGTTGATGATGTTCTTGCCGGCCTGGATCGCGGCGTTGACCGCGGTCGCCGACGTGAGCAGCAGACGGGGACCGTCGGAGGCGAACTTCGCCTTGGCGGACATGATCGGGGCTGACAGCTCCGACGCGACGTTGATGCGGTCGAGCAGTGTGGACATCGAGTTCTCCTTCTGACGTTGTCGTGGCACCCGGGATCGGGCACCCCCACGGTGTGGGACCGCGGCTAACGCCTGCCGGACACCGCGTAACGGTCCGCGCGGCTCGGGCGCTCCGGCGGGTCGGCCCGATGCCACACTCGGGGAAGGCCCGCGAGGGGCGCGGCGCGGGAGGATCAGGCAGATGGCGGCTCGCTTCGCAGACCTCGACCCGGAGTACCTCGCCCGGCTGCGGCGGCACTCCGACGAGCGGGGGCCGCGCGAGATCCTCGACACGGCGGTGCGCGCGCCGCTCTACCTGGGCGAGTACTGGATCGAGCGGCTGCTGACGGTCGCGGACCTCGTCCGGTCGACCCGCGGCGTCGCCGGCGATCTGGCCGAGTTCGGCTCGTGGAACGGGGCGAACGCCGTCACGCTGGCCAACCTGATCCGCCTGTTCGAGCCGCTCAGTGTCAAGCGGGTGCACGCCTTCGACACCTTCGAGGGTCTGGCCGAGTTCGCCCCCGAAGACGGTCCGGCGGCGGCCTGGAACGGCACCCATGTCGGCGACGAGGCCGAGCTGCGGGCGGCGATCGCGCTGCACGGTATGGAGCGGGAGCTGGTCGTGCATGCCGGGGATGTGCGACGCACGCTGCCGGCGATGCTGCACGAGCGACCGAGCACCGTCTTCTCGCTCGTCTACTGCGATCTGGACCTGTACGACCCCACGACGGCCGTGCTCGCCGCCGTTGCGGACCGGGTCCCGCCCGGTGGCCTGATCGTCTTCGACGAGTACGGCTGGCCCGACTTTCCCGGGGAGGAGCTGGCGGCGAACGAGTTCCTCGCGCAGCACGCCGCGGACTGGGACGTGCTCGCCCTCGGGCGTCAGCCGACGCTCGCCCTGCGGCGGCGAAGCGGCGAACCGTGGCGGCCCCCGACGCAGCACCGCGATTAGCGGGTGCGTCCGCTCCGTTAGCGGCGGAGCGTGACGCTGTTCGCGGTCCTCAACCAGGGCCGTCCGCCACAACAGGAAGAACGACCATGCCAGTGCTGCTCGACCGGATCAACCGCATGCCCGACCTCGCCGGAGCGATCGAGATCGCAACGATCTCCTTCGCCCCCAGCCGCGCCACCCTCACCTGCACGCCCGCCACGGGGGCCGTCGCGACGACCTTCAACATCATCAACAACGTCGGCGCCGAGCCGGTGCAGGACAACGCGGCCGACCCGGCCGACCCGGTGAACAACCAGATCAACTACTGAGTCGACCATGCACACGGAGGCCGGTCGGGAAACCGCACCGGCCTCCCGCATGCGACCGGGTCGCCCGCGCTCGCCGGCCTGGGGCAGGACGGGTTGCGCTGGCCCGTGCGCCCATCGACTACGCGCACCCGCTGGGCGGCGACGACCTGACGCTCCCCCGCACCTCGGTGGATCGCGCCGCTCGGAGTGGACGGGGCCCTAGCGCAACGTCGCCGGCAGGCCGGGCGAGCGGGTCAGCTCGCGGGCGGCGATGCCGATGACGGCGCTGTAGGTCGGGTACGCGAAGCGCACGTTCGCGAGCGTGGACACGTCGATGCCGGCGGCCATCGCGGTCGTCACCGACTGGATGACCTCCACCGCGTTCTCGCCCGTGGCGTGCGCGCCGAGGATCAGCTCACGCCGACGGTCCGCGATCAGCTTCAGGAAGCCGCGCTCGCGCCCATCGATCACCGCGCGGTCGAGGTCGGCGTAGCGGACGATCGAGACGACGCAGTCGATGTCCCGGTCGCGGGCCTCCACCTCGGTCAGCCCGACCCCCGCGTAGTCCGGGTCGGTGAAGCCGCCGGCGGGCAGGAGGTGCTGAGGCGTCCTCCTGTTCACCCCGAGCACCGCGTTCTCCGCGGCCGCCTCGCCTTCGAACTGCGCAGCCTGAACGAGCATGTCGCGCCCGTTCGTGTCGCCCGCGGCGAGGATGTGCGGAACCTCGGTGCGGAAGTAGCGGTCGACCG